>NZ_JBHXFJ010000089.1:0-24717 GCF_042722465.1 Streptomyces sp. NPDC127098 | reverse complement strand
CGCCCGGCCAGGGCCGGGCGGGCGTCCGCTCCTTCGAACCGGGCGCCGGCAGGCGCTCACCTCACTGGCGTGAAATCCCGCGCGCCGATGTAGTCCGGGCGTCGGATCGGTGCCGCGAACGGCTCGACCGCCGTGTTCTCCACGCTGTTGAAGACGATGAAGACGTTGCTGCGCGGAAAGGGCGTGATGTTGTCGCCCGAGCCGTGCATGCAGTTGCAGTCGAACCAGGTCGCCGAGCCGGCCGCGCCGGTGAAGAGCCTGATGCCGTGCCGGTCGGCGAAGTCGGTCAGGGCCCGGTCGGACGGGGTGCCCGCCTCCTGCATCTGGAGCGACTTCTTGTAGTTGTCCTTCGGCGTCTCGCCGGCGCAGCCCAGGAAGGTGCGGTGCGAGCCCGGCATGATCATCAGGCCGCCGTTGGTGTCGTAGTTCTCCGTGAGCGCGATCGACACCGAGACGGCCCGCATCCGCGGCATGCCGTCCTCCGCGTGCCAGGTCTCGAAGTCCGAGTGCCAGTAGAAGCCGCTGGCCCCGAACCCCGGCTTGACGTTGATCCGGCTCTGGTGGACGTACACGTCGGAGCCGAGGATCTGCCGGGCCCGGCCGACGACCCGTGGGTCGCTGACCAGGTCCGCGAAGATCCGGCTGATCTTGTGCACCTCGAACACCGACCTGATCTCCTGCGACCTGGGCTCGACGATCGACCGCTCGTCGTCCCTGATCGCGGGGTCCGTGACCAGCCGGTCGAGCTCGGCCCGGTAGACGGCCACCTCGTCCGGCGTGATCAGCTGCTCCACGGTCGCGAAGCCGTCCCGCTCGAAGGCCGCGAGGTCCCCGGCCGCGAAGGGGCCGGGCGCGCCGGGCTCTGACCACACCACCGGGTCCTGGCGCGGCGTGGCTACCTCCTCGGTTCCTCGGGTCGGGTACAGGTCGGCGGTGCGTTCGGGTGCGGTGGTCATGTGGCCTGCTCCTTCCTTCTCCTTACGCCTCGGTCGTCGCCGCTTCGGTGAGAAGCGGGTAGACGCCGTTCTCGTCGTGGTCCTCCCGGCCGGTGACGGGTGGGTTGAAGACGCACAACACGCGCAGGTCGGTCTTGGGCCGGACGGTGTGCTTCTCGTGGCCGTCCAGGAGGTACATGGTTCCCGGCTTGATCCAGTGCTTCTCGCCGGTGTCGTCGTTGGTGAGTTCGCCCTCGCCCTCCACGCAGAACACGGCCTCGATGTGGTTCGCGTACCACATGGAGGTCTCGCTGCCGGCGTAGAGCACCGTCTCGTGGAGCGAGAAGCCCACGCCCTCCTTGGCGAGGATGATGCGTTTGCTGCGCCAGGTGCCGGACGCCGAGTGCACGTCCCGCTCGGTGCCCTCGATGTCGCTGAGCGATCGAACGATCACGGTGTGGTCTTTCCTTTCAAAGCGTCTCTCGGTCGGTCTCGTCAGTCGGTCTCGCGGACGGCGCGCGTCAGGACGCGCAGGCCCTCGTCCAGCTCGTCGGGGCTGATGGTGAGCGCCGGCAGCAGCTTGACCACCTCGCCCTCCGGGCCCGAGGTCTCGATCAGCAGGCCGAGCTCGAAGGCGCGCCGGCAGACGGCGGTGGCCCGCGCCGGGTCGTCGAAGGTCAGGCCCCAGACCAGGCCGCGGCCGCGGTAGGAGGCGCCGGCCGAGGCGTGCTCGGCGGTCAGCATGCGCAGCGTGTCCTCGACCTGCTCGCCGCGGCTGAGGGTCTGCTTCTCCATCTGGCCGTCGGTCCAGTAGGCGTCGAGCGCCGCGGCCGCCGTGACGAAGGCCGGGTTGTTGCCGCGGAAGGTGCCGTTGTGCTCGCCCGGCTCCCAGATGTCGAGCTCGGGGCGGAACAGCGTCAGCGCCAGCGGCAGGCCGTAGCCGCTGATGGACTTCGAGACGGTGATGATGTCGGGGACGATGCCCGCCTCCTCGAAGGAGAAGAACGGTCCCGTCCGCCCGCAGCCCATCTGGATGTCGTCGACGATCAGCAGCATGTCGTGGCGCCGGCACAGGTCGGCCAGGCCGCGCAGCCACTCGGCGCGCGCCACGTTGATGCCGCCCTCGCCCTGCACGGTCTCGACGATGACGGCGGCCGGCTTGTTGAGTCCCGAGCCGGCGTCCTCGAGCAGCCGCTCGAACCAGATGAAGTCCGGGGTGCGGCCGTCCAGGTAGTCGTCGAACGGCATCGGCGTGCCGTGGACCAGCGGGATGCCGGCGCCGGCGCGCTTGAACGCGTTGCCGGTGACGGCGAGCGCGCCCAGCGACATGCCGTGGAATGCGTTGGTGAAGGAGACGATCGACTCCCGGCCCTTGACCTTGCGGGCCAGCTTGAGCGCCGCCTCGACCGAGTTGGTGCCGGTGGGGCCGGGGAACATGACCTTGTGGTCCAGGCCACGGGGGCGCAGCACCACGTCGCGGAAGCTCTCCAGGAAGGCCCGCTTGGCGGTGGTGGACATGTCCAGGCCGTGGGTGACGCCGTCGCGCTCCAGGTAGTCGAGCAGGGCGCGTTTGAGCAGGGGGTTGTTGTGCCCGTAGTTGAGTGAGCCCGCGCCGGCGAAGAAGTCGAGGTAGGTGTGGCCGTCCTCGTCGTACATGTAGCTGCCCTGGGCTCGGTCGAAGACGGTGGGCCAGCCACGGCAGTAGCTGCGCACCTCGGACTCCAGGGTGGTGAAGACGCTCAGGTCCGGCTGGGTGATGGTCACGACGAGCTCCTGGTGGGGGTGGTTGTGCTGGCGGGAACGGCGGCGGTCTGGCTGAGGACGCTGGCCGGGCGGGAGGGTATGGGGCCGATCCGGTACAGCACCTCCGGCTCGTGCCCCGCCTCCGGGAAGGCGTCGGCCGCGAAGAGCACCTCCCGCGTCAGCGGGGCGTCGTGCCGCTCGGCGAAGGAGGTGAACAGCCGGTTGGAGGCGGCGTTGTCCGGCGTGACGGTGGTCTCGATGACCTCCACCCCCAGCTTGTCGCCCGTGCGGTGGGCCAGCGTGTCCAGCATCGCGGCGGCGAGGCCGCGGCCGCGCTGCCCGTGGTCGACCGCGACCTGCCAGATCAGCAGGGTGCGCGGGGCCTCCGGGCGGCTGTAGCCGGTGATGAAGCCGACGGGTCCGGCGGAGGCGTCGCGGGCCACGATAGACGTCTGCGCGTAGTCACGACACCACAGTAGGTAACTGTAGGGAGAGTTCAGGTCGAGGGCCCGGGAGTCCCTGGCCAGGCGCCACAGCGCCGCGCCGTCCTCGGGTCGCGGGCTGTCGAGTTCCAGCCCGGGGAATTCCCCGTCCATTCTGCGCTGCCTGCTCGGACTGCTCGGAAAATCGTCTTCTACTGCACGTGCACGGTCGGGTTGTGCGGGGGTCATGCAGATTGAATTTACCGATCGAACCGAGAAAACGCATGGCGGGTGGGGGTTACCCGACGGGAGAGGATGTGTTATCGCGTGCGCGTAAGGCATCGGGGCGCATCCGGCAAAAGGAGGCGGTTTGTCCGTTAGTTACCGGACAAAACGGGCGGCTGTGCGAGTTGTGTCACGGTTGTGTAACGAAGACGTGTCGCGCGTGGTCATCGTTGTGACCTTCCGGGATTCCGGCAAAAGGGTGTTTGCGACTCCGGAAACCGGGCAGAAGAGGCCCGCAACCCTGGCCTGGATTCCACGGCAAACGCGGTTTCAATTTCCCGCGAAATCCCGTGTGAAGGAATTATCCCAGTGTTCTGCGGGATCGCTCGTCGAATGACGCCGCGCTCAGCCGAACGTGCCGCTCGCCGACACCGGCCCCTCGGGCCCGGTGCCCTCGACCAGGAAGCGGTCCCCCGAGGCGTCCCGGGCCCCGAGATCGTGGTCGTACTGCCCGGCGAACACGTGCTCGCCCGCCGGCACCACCGCCCCCGGGCGCAGCTCCCAGCGGAACACCAGCAGGTCGTCCGACAGCGTGGTGGTCAGCTCGAAGTCCTCCTCGGGCAGCGTCCGCCAGGCCCCGGTCTCCCTGACGCCGGCCCCGGCCACCACCCGCAGCTCCACCGAGAACGAGGTCAGCGGCCATCCGACCACCACCGTCAGGTCGCTCTGCGACCAGTAGGGGTTGCTCCCCGCGTTCACCCGGGCGGACGTGCTCAGCACCGGCGCGACCGCCGCCGACGGCGCACCGTCACCCCCGCCCGCCCCCGTCGACCGCACGGCGAGCGAGGCCGCGCCCAGCGTCACCACCAGCGCCACCACCGCGCCGAGCACCCTGCCCCACCCGACGCCCACCCGGGGCGCGCGACGCGGAGCGCCGGCCGTCACCCTCGCCAGCATCCGCTCCCGGTCAGGCCGATGCCCCTCGGCCGCCTCCCGCAGCAGCCGGGCGACGTCTGGACGCTCTGGCATCGGCCCTCTCCGGTGTGCTCACCAACCCCGCCGCTCCACGGGCCCCGAGCCGAGCCCCCGCAGGAGCCCTCGCGGATCCTCCTCGGCCGTGGACGTGACCGCCTCGGTGAGCATCCGCTCCAACTCGGCCATGCCGCGCGACGTCTGGCTCTTCACGGTACCCACCGAGATGCCGAGCGCGCTCGCCGTCTCCCGCTCCGACAGGTCGAACGCGTGCCGCAGCACGACGCAGGCGCGCTTGCGGTACGGCAGTCGGCGGAGCGCCGCGCGCACGTCGAGCATCGCCGGCACGTCGGGCCCCTCGGCCGGCTCCCCGTGCTGCGACCAGAACAGCGCGACGCGGCGACGCTCACGCGTCCTGCTGCGGATCCTCGAGCGTGCCAGGTTCGCCACCACCCCGCGCGCGTACGCGAGCGGATGTCGCGCGGCGCGCACCCGGTCCCAGTGGTGCCAGATCGCGACCAGCGCGTCGGCCGCCAGGTCGTCCGCGCTCTCGGCGCCGTCCGGGCCACCGAGCAACAGATAGGCGAGCCTGGACAGTTCGGCGTGGTGCTGCTCGAAGAAGGCGTGGAACTCATCGTTGGGGCTGGCCACCCGCCGGCCTCCTCGGTGTGCGGCTCGTTGGCCCGCCGACATGGTTCGACAGGCCGTACGACAGGTCGTTAAACGTTCGTCCCTGCGTGCAAGCCCCCAACGACTCGGGAGCGTAGCAGGCAATTTGTAGGCTGCCGAGGCATGAGTGAGAGTGCGGTGGTGCACATCAGGGGACGCGTGCTCGTCGGCCCCGAGGGCGGCGACCCCGACGGGGGCGCGGACGACGGCGTGTTGGACGAGATCTGGGTGGTCGGCGGCCGGATCAGCCGCCAACGCCCGCCCACCGCACGCGAGGTGGTCACCGTCGAAGGTTGGGCCCTGCCGGGACTCGTCGACGCCCACTGCCACGTCGGCCTCGGCCCACAGGGCGCGGTGGACGCCGGGACCGCCGAGCGCCAGGCGCTGACCGACCGCGACGCCGGGGCCCTGCTGCTGCGTGACGCCGGGTCGGCCGCCGACACCCGCTGGATGGACGAACGCCCGGACCTGCCGCACCTCATCAGGGCCGGCCGGCACATCGCCCGCCCCCGGCGCTACATCCGCAACTACGCCCGCGAGATCGAGCCCGACCAACTCGCGGCCGTGGTGCGGCAGGAAGCCAGGCGCGGCGACGGCTGGGTCAAGCTGGTGGGGGACTGGATCGACCGGGAACGCGGCGACCTCGGGCCCTGTTGGCCGGCGGACGCGGCCCGGGAGGCGATCGCCGCCGCCCACGCCGAGGGCGCGCGTGTCACCGCGCACTGCTTCGCCGAGGAGTCGCTGCGCGACCTGGTGGAGGCCGGCATCGACTGCGTGGAGCACGCCACCGGGCTCACCGAGGACACCATCCCGCTCTTCGCCGAGCGCGGGGTGGCCATCGTGCCGACCCTGGTCAACATCGCCACGTTCCCCGCGCTCGCCGAGGGCGGCGCCGGCCGGTTCCCCCGGTGGGCCGCGCACCTGCGGCGGCTGCACGAGCGCCGCTACGACACGGTGCGGGCCGCCCACGACGCCGGGATCCCGATCTTCACGGGCACCGACGCGGGAGGCGGCCTCGGCCACGGCCTGATCGCCCGCGAGGTCGCCGAGCTCACCCGGGCCGGCATCCCGACGGTCGACGCCATCGGCGCCGCCACCTGGCGGGCCCGGGCCTGGCTCGGCCGGCCGGGGCTCACCGAGGGGGCGCCCGCCGACCTCGTCGTCTACGCGGCCGACCCGCGCCGTGACGTCACCGAGCTGGCCCGGCCGCGCCGGGTGGTGCTGCGCGGCCGGATCGTCGCCTGACGGCCGGCCGCCACCGGGTCAGGAGGTGATGACCCAGATGCCGTAGCCGACGGCCGCGGCGCACAGCGCGAAGGAGAGATAGCCGGCCGGCCTCGCGGCCGGCTTGGCGGAGCGGCTCAGGCCGGCCCTGATGCCGACCGAGAACAGGCCGACGACGGTCACCGTCAGCAGCACCGAGACCAGGATGACCTGGCCGAGCGTGGCCCAGTCGACGTTCATGCGGGGATACCTCGGTCTCGGGCTAGGCGGAGGGCTGGGTGGGGGCGGGGGAGGCGGCGGGGGCCGGCACACCCGGCGTGGCGGGGGCGGGGATGAGCATCTGCAGCGCCTCCCCGGCCGGCTCGGCGTCCTGCCGGGCGTCCTTCGACGCGGATTCGTTCACATTGTCGACGGTGTCCTCGACGTCGTTCACGTTCGAGTGGTCCACCGGGCGGCGCCGCGAGCGCTGCCAGATCGCCGCGCTCGCCGCCACGAGCAGCACCGCGACCGCGGCCACGCCCCAGTCGCCCTGCTCGGCCAGCAGCGCGCCGAGCGCGCCCACCAGGCCGGCCGCCGGCAGCGTCAGGAACCAGGCCGCCACCATCCGGCGCGCCGTCGACCAGCGCACCACGCCGCCCGCGCGGCCGAGCCCGGAGCCCATCACGGCACCCGAGCAGACCTGGGTGGTGGAGAGCGCGAAGCCCATGTGCGAGGAGGCCAGGATGGTCGTCGCCGCGCTGGTCTGGGCGGCGAAGCCCTGCGGCGGCCGGATGTCGGTGAGGCCCTTGCCCATGGTGCGGATGATCCGCCAGCCGCCGAGGTAGGTGCCGAGCGCGATGGCCACGCCGGCCGAGGTGATCACCCACATCGGCGGGTCGGCGCCGGGCGCCAGCGAGCCGCCGGCGATCAGCGCCAGCGTCATCACGCCCATGGTCTTCTGCGCGTCGTTGGTGCCGTGCGCCAGCGAGACCAGCGCGGCCGAGGCGATCTGCCCGGTGCGGTAGCCGCCGGCGGCGGCCTGCTCGTCGGCGCCCCGGGTGACGCGGTAGGTCAGCCGGGTGGCCAGCATCGACGCGACGCCCGCGACCAGCGGAGCCGCGATCGCCGGGATCAGCACCTTGGTCACCACCGCGTCCCCGTTCACCGCGCCGAAGCCGACGGACGCCACGGTGGCGCCGATCAGACCGCCGAACAGCGCGTGCGAGGAACTGGACGGCAGCCCGGCCAGCCAGGTCAGCAGGTTCCACACGATGGCGCCCACGAGACCTGCGAAGATGACTTCGGGCTGGATGCCCGCCTCCTCGTCGATGATGCCGCCGGAGATGGTTCTGGCCACCTCGACGGAGAGGAACGCGCCGACCAGGTTGAGCACGGCCGACATCGCCACCGCGGCCTTGGGGGTCATGGCCCCGGTGGAGATCGTCGTGGCCATGGCATTGGCCGTGTCGTGGAAACCGTTGGTGAAGTCGAACGCCAGGGCCGTGACGATCACGATCGCGATCAACAGCGTGATGTGTTCCATGTACCGGACAATCGCTCGACGGTCGGGTGAACAAGCGCCGTTAACGTAAGGTGAAGAGGTGAACGGCGGGTGAACTCCCGGCGGCCGGTAGCTGGCGCTCCCCGATGGGCTTCGTCAGCGGCTCATGTGGACCCCGGCGTGCGGGGTTTGAGCTTTGGAGCCTCGAACGGAGAAACTGCTCGCGTGACGTCCCGAACTCCGCGTGAGCCCCGGTTGCGACTTGTCCAAGAGACGCCTTCCCAGCGCCCCACGGCGCCCCGGCGAACGGCGGTCGCCAGACGCGCCCCCAAGCCTCCCAGAGGCATCGCCCCCCAGGACCGCCTGGCCAGGCAGGCCCGCGGCCTCCTCGCCGAAGCCGTCCGCCTCGCCCACTGGGCCCAGCGCGCCGGCGTCTCACCCGAGACCGACGTCCGGCGGGCCGCCACCGAGCTCGGCATGACCGAGGCCCAGGTCCGCGACCGCTGGAGCCACGCCAGGCTCGCCGGCCTCGTCGAGGCCGGGGCCGACGGCGCCGGAGTCAGGGCCGGTTGGCGGCTGCGAGCCTGGGAGCACGACGACACGGCGGCGCTGCGCGGCTGGGTGGCGCTCTTCGACGCCTGGTCCATCGCCCGCCCCGCACCGCCCGACGCCGACCCGGGCCTGGTCGCCGAGATCGTCGCCGCCATCCCGCAGCTCCTCTCCGTCATGCAGCTCTCCGACGGCCCGGTCACCGCGGCCGGACTGATCGACCTGCTGCGGCAGCGCATCACCGAACTCCGCGCCGAGCGCCCGGTGCCCACCTCGGACGACATACCCGCCGGGCCCGTGACGATCGAGCAGGGCGAGCTCGGCGAGCTGGTCCGCCTGCTCGGCTGGGCCCTCGACGCCCTCGCCGAGGTGGGGGCCCTGACCCTCCACGCGCGTAGCCGCCACCCCGAGCACGCCAGGCTCACCGACCTCGGCGGCTGGGCCGTGTGGACCAAGCTGGAACAGATCTGCATCGCCGCCCAGAGCCCCGCCGGCAACATCGAGCAGTCCGCCGTCGCCATGCTCCGCGGCTGCGCCGTTCTCACCCCGGGGCCGGCCCGCGCCGAGTACCGCGCCTGGCTCGCCGCCCGCCCCACAGGACCCGCCGTCACCGAGCTGCTCGACGCCGCCCGCGGCGAGGACGCCCTGATCCGCGGCCTCGCCTTCGACGCGCTGCGCGCCGTCGGCGCCCCCGCCCTGGCCGCCGTCCGCGCCGCCGCCGACGAGCCGGTGCTGCGGCCGTACGCGCTGCTCTGGCTCGCCGACCACGAGGGCGGCGACCCGCGCGACCACACCGACACCTCGGCCGGCGTCCTCACCCGCGCCGAGGCCACCTGGCTCTGGGTCGACACCGCATCGGCCGCCCACGAGAACGGCGCCGAGCGGCTGCTGCTCGACCACCTCGACTCGGCACCCCAGCCCACCGTCGCCGAGCTCGTCGACGAGATCCGCGACTGCGGCCACCCCCGCACCGTCCAGGTCCTGCTGGCGCTGGCCGCCGCCCACCCCGACCCCGCCATCACCAAACGGGTGCGCCGCGCCGCCTTCCAGGTGCACACCGGAGGCGCCTGAGGGCCACCCGCGCGCCCCTCGGGGCCCGCGGTGGGCGGGGCCGCCCAAATTGGTTGGCGGGGAGCCCGCGTACCGCCGTTAGAATGACCGCATGGACATTTCGCTCCTCGTGCCCTAGCGGACGTACCCCCCTCTCGCCAAGACCCGTCCCCGTACGGCCAACGAGCCCGTACGTCCCGTCGCCTGGAGTCCGTCCATGATCACCGCCACCGGCGTCGAGCTTCGAGCCGGCGCCCGGATCCTCATCGAGTCCGCCTCCTTCCGCGTGGCCAGGGGAGACCGTATCGGCCTCGTCGGCCGCAACGGCGCGGGCAAGACCACCCTCACCAAGTGCCTCGCGGGCGAGGGCATCCCCGCCGGCGGCACCATCACCCGCAGCGGGGAGGTCGGCTACCTCCCGCAGGACCCGCGCACCGGCGACCTCGACATGCTCGCCCGCGACCGCATCCTGGCCGCCCGCGGCCTCGACACCGTGCTGCGCGGCATGCGGGAGAACGAGCAGCGGATGGCCACCGGCCAGGGCGCCATCCGGGAGCGCGCCATGCGCAAGTACGAGCGCCTGGAGACCGAGTTCCTGACCAGGGGCGGCTACGCGGCGGAGGCCGAGGCCGCCACCATCGCCGCCAGCCTCGGCCTGCCCGACCGCATCCTCGGCCAGCCCCTGCACACCCTCTCCGGCGGCCAGCGGCGCCGCGTCGAGCTCGCCCGCATCCTCTTCTCGGACGCCGACATCCTGCTGCTCGACGAGCCCACCAACCACCTCGACGCCGACTCCATCGTCTGGCTGCGGGACTTCCTGAAGACCTACCGCGGCGGGTTCGTCGTGATCTCGCACGACGCCGACCTCGTCGAGACGGTCGTCAACAAGGTCTTCTACCTGGACGCCAACCGCTCCCAGATCGACATCTACAACATGGGCTGGAAGCAGTACCAGACCCAGCGCGAGGCCGACGAGAAGCGCCGCAAACGCGAGCGGGCCAACGCCGAGAAGAAGGCCGCCGCGCTCAACGCCCAGGCCGACAAGATGCGGGCCAAGGCCACCAAGGCCACCGCCGCGCAGAACATGGCCCGCCGCGCCGAGCGGCTGCTGTCGGGCCTTGAGGCCGAGCGGCAGGCCGACAAGGTCGCCAGGCTGCGCTTCCCCGACCCGGCGCCGTGCGGCAAGACCCCGCTCGCCGCGGACGGCCTCTCCAAGTCCTACGGCTCGCTGGAGATCTTCACCGACGTCTCGCTCGCCATCGACAAGGGCTCCCGGGTCGTCATCCTCGGACTCAACGGCGCCGGCAAGACGACGCTGCTGCGGCTCCTCGCCGGCGTCGAGAAGCCGGACACCGGCGAGGTCACCCCCGGCCACGGCCTCAAGCTCGGCTACTACGCGCAGGAGCACGAGACGCTCGACCCGCGCCGCACCGTGCTGGAGAACATGCGCTCCGCCGCCCCCGACCTGGACATGGTCGAGGTCCGCAAGACCCTGGGCTCGTTCCTGTTCTCCGGCGACGACGTCGACAAGCCGGCCGGGGTCCTCTCCGGCGGCGAGAAGACCCGCCTGGCGCTGGCCACCCTCGTGGTCTCCTCGGCCAACGTGCTCCTCCTCGACGAGCCCACCAACAACCTGGACCCGGCGAGCCGCGAGGAGATCCTGGGCGCGCTGCGCGGATTCACCGGCGCGGTGGTCCTGGTCACCCACGACGAGGGCGCGGTGGACGCGCTCCAGCCGGAGCGCATCATCATGCTGCCGGACGGCGTGGAGGACCTCTGGAGCCAGGACTACGCGGACCTCGTCGCCCTGGCCTGACCCCGCGCCGACCAGCGGGCACCGGCGTTTGTGATCATGCCCGGTGGATCATTCGGCCGACGCTTGATCATTCATCTGAGTGAGGGCGACTCGTACCCCGGCGTGTCGACGCGCCGGGCAAGCGACGGTGCGGGGCGGCGGTACGCCCGGCTACGCCATTCCGGTGATGCCCCCTGACCTGCGATTTCACCTCCCGATCCACCGCGCGTGCGGCCCCGCGCCCCCGACGGGGCGCGGAATCGCGTTGTCCGTTTGTCGTACGGACCCAGACGAACGGGTGGCCAGGAAGCGGGATAGGGGTGATCATGAGAGTCCAGAGCGCACTTCCCACGAGGAGGCACGGGTGGCCGAGACTCTGAAGAAGGGCAGCCGGGTGACCGGCCCCGCTCGCGAGCAGCTCGCGGCGGACCTCAAGCGGAAATACGAGTCGGGCGCGAGCATCAGGGCGCTGGCCGAGGAGACGGGCCGGTCCTACGGCTTCGTCCACCGCATGCTCAGCGAGGCCGATGTCACGCTGCGCGGGCGCGGTGGGGCCACGCGCGGCAAGAAGGCCGCACCCACCCCCTGACAACTGGGCCGAGGCGGCTACGCTACCGGTTGGTTACTGGCAAGTAGCACACCGGAGGTGGCCCATGGCCCAACACGACCAGGAGTGGGACGGTGTACGCCTCACCGTCGACGACGCCGTGGCCACGGTCACGCTGGCCGTCCCGGAACGGCGCAACGCCCAGACGCCCGCCATGTGGCGGGCGCTCACCGAGGCGGGCCGCGCCCTGCCGGGCACCGTCCGGGTGGCGGTGCTGCGCGCGGAGGGCGCCTCCTTCTCGGCCGGCCTGGACCGGCGGGCCTTCACCCCCGAGGGGATCGAGGGCGAACTCTCCTTCCTCGACCTGGCACGCGCCACGGACGCGGAGCTCGACGCCACGATCGCCGGCTTCCAGGAGGCGTTCACCTGGTGGCGGCGGAACGACCTGGTGAGCGTCGCCGCCGTCCAGGGCCACGCCATCGGCGCCGGCTTCCAACTCGCCCTCGCCTGCGACCTGCGGATCTGCGCGACCGACGCGCAGTTCGCGATGCGTGAGACCTCGCTCGGCCTGGTCCCCGACCTGGGTGGCACCAAGCCACTGGTCGACCTCGTCGGCTACGGCCGCGCGCTGGAGATCTGCGCCACGGGCCGCGCCGTCGGCGCGGCCGAGGCCGAACGGATCGGCCTGGCCAACCTCGTCGTCCCCGCCGACGAACTGCCGGCGGCCACGGACGACCTCGTCGCGGCGCTCCTCGCCGCGCCACGGAACGCGCTGATCGAGACCAAGGCGCTCCTGCGGGGCGCGGCCTCCGGCCACGACTACGACACCCAACGCGCCGCCGAACGCGCCGCCCAGTCCCGCCGCCTCCGCGACCTGACCACTGCCGCGGACTGACGTCCCGCTACGCGCTCGACGTTGGCCCGCAGGGCCCGGCTCGGCGGCTTCGCCGCCACGCGCCGGGCCCTGCGGCCGTTGCCGGCCTGCGGCCGTTGCCGGCCTGCGGCCGTTGCCGGCCTGCGGCCGTGCCGCGCCCACCCACCCGCCCTCCGGGCGGGTCGTCGCGCGGCGGGGGCCGCGTGGCCCCGGCGGCGAAGCCGCCGCGGGCCCCTGGCCCTGGCGGGCCGTGCACCGCGCGGAGCGCGGTTCGGCCCGCCGCCCCCGCGCGCAGCGCGCGAAGAAGGGCGGGCGGGTGGGGGAAATCCCGGCGCGAAGCGCCGGGCACCGGCGGCGCAGCCACCGCTGGCCCGCCCCGGGCCGCCACCCGCGCGAAGCGCGGGAAAGGGCGGGTGGGTGGGGAAACCCCGCGCGGAGCGCCATCCCGCTCGCGCGCAGCGGGAAGAAACCCCGAGTGAGCGCCCAGCGTTGGGAAAGGCATCTCGTATGCTCACCCCCGCCAACCCCACCAGCACAGCGCAGCGTTACCGTACCGCCCCCGAAAGGAGCACAGCCAAGTGACCGACACCGGCCCGGAGGCGATGACCGAGGTCCCCACCAGGACGACGGCGACGGCGACGACGGCGGCGGCCGGGACCCGCCGCGGGACGGGCGATCCCGCCACCCGCGGGCGCACCACCATCTCCGACGGCGTGGTGGCGAAGATCGCCGGCATGGCGGCCCGCGACGTCGTCGGCGTCTACGCCCTCGGCAGTGGAGGCGCCCGCACCCTCGGCGCGGTCCGCGATCGTGTGCCGGGCGGCAGCAGGTCGGCGACGCGCGGAGTCAAGGCGGAGGTCGGCGAGGTGCAGACCGCTCTCGATCTCGAAATCGTTGTGGAATACGGAGTTTCCATCGCCGCGGTATCCCGTACCGTACGGGAGAACGTCATCTCTGCCGTCGAACGGATGACAGGGCTCGAGGTCGTCGAGGTCAACATCAACGTCGGCGACGTCAAGTTGCCCGACGAGGAAGAGGACGACGACGAACGCCCCCCGCTGCAGTAGGAGCGCGAGATGAGCATGGCTGTGATCGGCATGATCGCCGGCATGGCGCTGGGCTTCGCCGGATACTTCGGCGGCTTCGGGGCCTTCCTGCTGGTGGCGTCCCTGGGCGCGATCGGCTTCGTGGCCGGCCGGTTCGCGGACGGCGACCTCGAACCCGGCGACTTCTTCCGCGTCAGGGACCGCGGCGAAGACCGGCGGCGGTGAGCGGCGATGAGCACGGTGGACACGGCGGGCGGGACGTCGGTCCCGGCCGCGGACCGCGGCGCGACCCGGATCTCCGAGCGGGTGGTGGCCAAGCTCGCCGCCCAAGCCGCCCGTGAGGCCCTCGGTGACGGCGGCGAGCAGCACGCGACGGCCGTGGTACGGCGCTCGCCCGACCCCTCGGGGACCGGTGGGCTCGCCAGCGTTCAACTCGCGGTCGAACTCGGGTATCCCTGTGATATCGGCGCCCGGTGCCGCCAGGTCCGCCGTCAGGTGGAGCGGCGCATCAGGGAGTTGGCCGGCATGGAGACGACCGACGTGGTCGTCGCGGTGGAACGGCTGCGTTCCGCGCACCTGACCGCCGACCGCAACGGCTCGGGGAGAGTGCGGTGATGAGCGACTCGGACGAGGACGTGGCCAAACCGGCCACCACCACACTGGAGAAGGCGGAGAAGGCGGAGAAGGCGGAGAAGCCGGCCGAGGCCCCGGCGGACGCCGAGCACGGCGCGTTCGCCAAGACGACCTCCGCCGTCCGATACGCGCCGGGTGCCGCGGAGTCGGAGCCGGCGCCGCGGTTCTGGTCCGTGCGTCGGCTGCCGGCCGGGCTGGCCGCGGCGCTGCTGATCGTGGCGGCCGGCGTGCCGCTGTACGACATCGTCTCGGTGCGCGCCGAGCGGCCGGCCGCCGCCTGGCGGCGCCGGCTCGCCGACGAACTCGCCGCCACGCACCTGGACGACGCCTGGGTGGTGCTGGGCGCGCTGGCCGCGATGCTGCTCGGGATCCTGCTCGTCGTCCTCGCCGTGACGCCCGGGCTGCGAGGGCTGCTGCCGATGCGGCGCGGGGACGACGAGTTCCTGCGCGCCGGCATCGAACGCGGGGCTGCCGCCGTGGTGCTGCGCGACCGGGCCCTCGAGGTGTCGGGGGTGCGCTCGGTGCGGGTGTCGGTCGGCCGGCGTCGGGTCAGGGCGTGGGCGCAGGCGCACTTCCGCGACCTGGACGAGGTGCGGGCCGACCTGGACGCGGTGCTCGGCGAGGGCATCAGGGAGCTCGGCCTGGCCCGCCAGCCCGCGCTCGCCGTCCAGGTCCGCCGGCCGGCGAGGAGGTGAGGGACGTGCTGAGCGTCGTCAATCGGGTGCTGCTCGGCCTGCTGGGTCTGGCGCTGTTCGCCGGCGGCCTCGCGGTCACGCTGGCCGCGCTCGACCTCGCGCCGGGCGCCTGGCCCTGGAGCGGGTCGGAGGACGTGCTGCTGAGCGACGCCGAGCGGACGCGATGGCGGGACGAGAGCTGGTGGTGGACCGCCGTCATCGGCGGCCTGGCGCTCGTCGTGCTGCTGTCCGGGTGGTGGCTCGTCGCCCAACTGCGGGAGCGGCGGCTCGACGAGGTGCTGGTGGACAGCGGCGACGGAGTGGGCGCGCTGCTGCGCGGCCGGGCGATGGAGGACGTGGTGGCCGCCGAGGCGGGGTCGCTGCCGGGCATCGACGAGGCCAGGGTCACGCTGGTCGGCCGCCGCACCCAGCCGAGGATCCGCGTCGGCCTGCTGCTCGCTCCGCATGCCAGGCCGGACGAGGCGGTGCGCCGCCTGCACGGCGAAGCCGTGGAACACGCACGGGTCTCCGCCGGCCTCGACGTCCTCCCCACCGAGGTCCGCCTCCGCTCGACCAAACACGCCCCGGAACGCCTGAGCTAGCGCCGGCGGTCCGGAACCGCCGGGGCCGGCCACCCCGGCCGCGCGCCGCGAACGTCACGCCGTGGCGTGGTCCGGCGCCGGCTCCGGCTTCGGCTCCTTCGCCTTCGCTCCGGCCGCCTTCGCGGCGGCCCGGCGCCGGTCCTGGATCTCGCGGCGCACCAGGATGACCCAGCCGACCGGCACGCCGGCCGCGAAGATCCACCACTGGAAGGCGTAGGCGAGGTGCGCGCCGATGCCGGTGTGGTCGGGCTCGGGCAGCGGTTGCGGCTGGCCGCCCTGGGCGGCCGGCTCGGGCGAGGTCTCCGTCAGCTCCAGGTAGCCGCCCAGCATCGGCAGGCCGGTGGCGGCCGACCGCTCCTGGCTGCTGATCATCATCACCATGCCGTCCGGCAGCCCCGAACGGTCCCTGATGCCGGTGGTGTCGGAGGTCTCGTCGGCCATCAGCCGCCCCGTGACCGTGACCTCGCCCGAGGGCGGGGCGGGGATCTCGGGCGTCGTGGTCAGGTCGGAGCCGGCGGAGATCCAGCCCCGGTTCACCAGCACCGCCGTGCCGTCGTCCCCGACCACGGGCGTGAGGACGTGGTAGCCGACGGTGCCGTCGGCGTTGGTGCGGTTGCGGACGACGACCTGGCCGTCCTCGTCGTAGACGCCGGTGGCGGTGACCGCGCGGTAGCGGTCGTCGGGGTCGGGCGGGCCGTCCACCGAGGACAGCTCGCCCATCGGCACCGGCGGCGCCTCCAGGCTGGACGCGATCAGGTCGTTGCGCGCCACCCGCTGCTCGTGTCTGTGCAGCTGCCAGAACCCGAGCCAGGTCATCGTCGGGATCAGCAGCAGGGCGACCAGGGTGAGGATCACCCACTGCCGGGACAGCAGAAAGCGGTACACAGCTGACGACCGTACCCGAAGGGGCTCACTCCTCCTGCGCCGGGGCCACGTCGCGCAGCAACTGGGTGAAGGCCGCCTCGTCCAGGATGGGGGTGCCCACGGCGCGGGCCCGCGCCACCTTGCTGGTCGGCGAGTCCGGGTCGTTGGTCACCAGCAGGCTGGTGAACTTCGACACGCTGGACGCGATGTGCAGCCCGGCCTCGAAGGCCTGGTCCTCCAGCAGCTCCCGGTCCGTCGAGGTGTCCCCGGAGAACGCCACCCGCATCCCCTGCACGAGCCGCCCGCCGGCCTGGTACCGGCCGGGGTTGGGGTAGGGGCAGGGGGGCCGCCGCTTGGTCTGCCGCCAGCCGCCGCGCCAGCTCACGGCGGACGGCCGCGCCGCGTCCCGCCCGGACGCGCCGCCCCCCGTGTCCGACCACTCGGTGATCGGCCGGCAGGCGAGCAGCGGCAGCCGCAGCCCCTGCCGGGCGGCGTGGTGGAGGCTAGGCCGGAACGCCTCGGCCAGCACCCGCGCGTCGTCCAGCGCGTGGTGCGCGCGCCGCTGCTCCACCCCGAAGTACGCCACCAGCGTCTCCAGCTTGTGGTTGGCGAGCGGCAGCGCCAGTGCCTTGGACAGCGCGATGGTGCACAGCCGCTGCTCGACGGGCGCGACGCGACCGGCCCGCGCGTACTCCCTGGCGATCATCGTCCAGTCGAAGACCGCGTTGTGCGCCACCAGCACCCGGCCGGCCAGGCGCTCGGCGAACTCCCCGGCGATGTCCGGGAAGAGCGGCGCGTCCGCCAACACGTCGGCCGTCAACCCGTGGATCCAGGTGGGGCCCGGATCGCGCAGCGGGTTGACGGGCGTGTACCAGTGGTCCTCGACGTCGCCCTGGGCGGTGAGCCGGTAGACGGCGGCCGACACTATGCGGTCGTCCCTGGCGAGCCCCGTGGTCTCCACGTCCACCACGGCGTATCCGGTCGGATAGCCCGTGGGCCACGGCCGGACGGCGGACTGCTGGAGGGGAACGCGGGCCGCGGGTGCGTGGTGGTCTTCGAGCATGGTCATTGAGGATACGGGCCGGCACCGACAGCGCCCCTGGCCCGGAGGGGAGTTGACCCACCGTCGAATGCCGCCCGCACGCCCGGCGCACGCCCGGCGCACGCCCCTCGCACGGCCCTTCGCACGGCAGACGGGACCGGGCCCGGGGATCCTGTCAGAGGGGTGTCGTACGCTGCGAGACATCTGCTCCACAACGTGCTCCAACACGGCGGAGGCTCGCGCATGCTGCTTGACACCTATGGCCGGATCGCCACCGACCTACGGGTATCCCTCACCGACCGATGCAACCTGCGCTGCACGTACTGCATGCCGGAGGAGGGCCTTTCCTGGCTCGCCAAACCGGAGTTGCTCACCGACGACGAGGTCGTCCGGCTGGTCACGATCGCCGTGACCGAGCTCGGCGTCACCGAGGTCCGCTTCACCGGCGGCGAGCCGCTGCTGCGGCCCGGGCTCGTCTCCATCGTCGAGCGGTGCGCCACGCTGCGGCCGCGCCCCTCCCTCGCCCTGACCACCAACGGCATAGGCCTGGAGCGCACGGCCGAGGCGCTGCGCGCCGCCGGCCTCGACCGGGTCAACGTCTCGCTCGACACCCTCGACCCCGAGGTGTTCCAGCGGCTCACCCGCCGCCGGCGCCACGAGGACGTGCTGTCCGGCCTCGCCGCGGCCAGGGCCGCCGGCCTCGACCCCATCAAGATCAACTCGGTGCTGATGCCCGGGCTCAACGACCACGAGGCACCCGAGCTGCTGGCGTGGGCCATCGAGGAGGGCTACGAGCTGCGGTTCATCGAGCAGATGCCGCTCGACGCCCAACACGGCTGGGATCGCGCCCGGATGGTCACGGCCGGGGAGATCCTCGAGTCGCTGCGCACCCGCTTCACGCTGACCCCGGAAGGCGGCGAGGAGCGTGGCTCGGCGCCCGCCGAGCGCTGGTTGGTGGACGGCGGCCCGCACCGGGTCGGCGTCATCGCCTCGGTCACCCGCCCCTTCTGCCGGGCCTGTGACCGCACCCGGCTGACGGCCGACGGTCAGGTGCGCGACTGCCTGTTCGCGCGCCACGAGTCCGACCTGCGCGGGGCGCTGCGCGCGGGCGCCGACGACGCGGAGCTCGCCGAGCGCTGGCGGGCGGCCATGTGGGGCAAGAAGGCCGGCTCCGGGCTTGACGACCCGGCGGCCTTCGTGCAGCCGGCCCGCCCGATGTCAGCGATCGGCGGCTGAGGCCCGCCGGGCCTCCCACTCGGTCAGCTCCACCACGTCCTTGAGGAAACCCCGCACCGAGAGGAACGTGGACAGGTGCTCGCGGTGACCGTCACAGGCCACCCAGGTCTTGCGGCGCTCGGGCTGGTGCAGCTTGGGATTGTTCCAGGCCAGCACCCACACGGCGGCCTCACGGCAGCCCTTCGCCGAGCAGACGACGGTCTCGGGGGCCTGGTCGGACATCACGGGATCCATTCATCTCCCCCACAAACCTCACGGGAAACTCCAGCGGAGCGGACGCAAAAGAAGGCGACGCCGGGCAGCCACGGGGGGAGCCGCCCGGCGTCGGTCCGTCGCTCCGACGGGGGATACGGAGCGCTCTTGAAGTATGACATGCAATGCCCCGTTCACCGCAGCCGAACAGCCCAATGATCTGAGGATTTCTTCGGCTGGTCCGGACGGGGTGGGGTCGGGCCGTGCGGAATGATCAGTTCCGATTGTGTGCGTCGCCGGGGCCGGGTGGCAGCGTCGGCGGAGCGTCCCTGGTGATGAAGGTGGAGGGCAGCGAAGACACGTTCTCCCGCCCGGCGTTGGCCACCACGACCGCCACGTAGGGCAGCACGGCGCCCAGCACCAACGCCACCACCGCGAGCGGCCGGCTCACGTTCCACAGCGCCACCGTCAGTAGCACCGCCAGCGTGCGCACCAGCATCGAGATGACGTAGCGCCGCTGCCGCGCCAACACGTCCTCGTGCAACCCGCGTCGGGCCCCTGTGATCCGGAACACCGCCGGATCCGCTTTCCTACCGCTTCGCAAACGCATGCAGATCACCGCCGCGTCCTACGCTACGCCCCGCCTCCGCGCGCGCTACCCCAGGACCCGGGCAAGCTTGCGGCCGGCCTTCAGGTAGACCCCTTCGGGCTTCTCCTCCAGGCCCTCGAGACGCTCGCGCACCACCTCGCCCAGCGGCCGCAGCGCGTCCGCCTCCGGCAGCACGCCCGCGTCCTGCCGCCCGCCGGCGAACTCCAGCACCAGCCGTAGCCCGTTCTGCTTGGCCAGCCGCCGGGCCGCCGAGGCGCTCGGCGTGAACCCCAGCACCCCGGTCAGCACCGCCGTCACCGCCTCGCCGCCGTGCTCGGCCAGCACCAGCTCCGGCAGCGCCGCCACCTCGGTGAAGCTCTTCTTCGAGAACTGCGCCGCGAACCCGGCCCTGGCCGCCATGGCCGCCTCGATGCCGTGCAGGGCCGCGACCACCTCGCCGGCCAGCACCCGCTTCAGGGCCATCGGGTGCAGCGTCCCGTCCGCCAGCCGCCCCTTGACCAGCGCGAGCTCCTGGTCCGTCCACTCGGTCCAGGCCAGCAGGTACGGCTCCATCAGCCGGTCGGGGATCGACATGATCTTGCCGAACACGTCGTCCGGGGTCGCGGTCAGCGGGATGTAGTTGCCCTTCGACTTGGACATCTTGGCCCCGGAGCCGTCCGTGCCCTCGATCAGCGGCATGGTGACGATCATCTGCGGGTCGAGACCGTAGACCTCCATCACCCGCCGGCCCATCTGCATGTTCAGCAGCTGGTCGACGCCCCCCAGCTCGATCTCCGCGTCGATCTCGGCCGAGTCGATCGCCATCGCCACCGGGTAGATCAGCTCCGACATCGACAGCCCGTGCCCACCCTCCAGGCGGTTGCGGAAGTCGTCCCGCTGCAGCAGCGCGGAGGCCGAGACGTGCGACAGCACGCCGATCAGCTTGGGCAGCGTGATTCCCGCCAGCCACTCGCTGTTGTGCCGGAAGTGGACCCGCTCGAAGTCGAAGAACGGCCGCACCTGGTCCCGGTAGCCCGACAGGTTCCGCGCGATGTCCTCGTCGGTCAACGGCGGCCGCTCGTCGGACCGCCCGGTCGGGTCGCCGATCTTGGCGGTGATGTCGCCGATGATCAGCGTCGCCTCGTGCCCCATCCGCTGGAAGCGGCTGAGCACGATCATCGGCACCGTGTGCCCCAGGTGCACGTCGGTCGCCGTCGGGTCGATGCCGAACTTCACCCGCAGCCCGCGCCCCGCCTTCCGGACCTCGGCGATGCGCTCCGCGAGCTTCTCCACCCCCGGCAGCACGTCCACCGCGCGCGAGCCGATCAGCGCCGCCTGCTCCTCAGCCGACAGGTCCGACAGGTCCAGATACCGCCGCGACCGGGTCTCCTCCAGCAGCTGCCGCACAGTGGAGTCGGAGGAGAGATCCTGCGCGAACAGCGCGGAAGCGCGCTGCACGGAATCGCCGAGGCGTGTCACTTTTCGGGTCCTGACGGTCGTCGGAGTCGGATGGTCGGTCGGGGGCCATCCTACGAGCCGACCCTCTCCCGGACCGATCAGTTATCGAGCTCCCTGAGGAAGGCGCCCCACGCGGCGGCGGGCACGGCCAGTCGCGAGCCGTCCGCGATTTTGGAGTCCCGCACGTGGACCGTGAGAGGGGCTGCGGCGACCTCGACGCAGTCGCCGCCCTCGCTGCTGCTGTAGCTGCTCTTGAACCAGTCGAGCTGTGATGCGCTGTGACGAGACTGTGAGTCGATCATTGTTCTCCCAACAGCTTCTCGATGTAGTGCATCGACTCCCGAGGGTTGAGAGCCTGCGCCCGGATAGTCTCATATCGCTGGCTGATCTTGCGCACGGTCTCGGGATCGGTACGCGAAGCGCTGATCCCCTGGACCTCGACGTAGGCCGTCATCGGTTCGTTCTCGGCTCGCAGCAGGATCATCGGACCGGCATCCCCAGCGTGTTCCTCCCGATCGGTCGGCATGATCTGGACATCCACATTCCGCTGCCGCCCCATCCTCAGCAAGTGCCTCCGCTGGCCGTCCAGCACAGCCCGTCCGCCATAGGGTCGATGCAGGACCACTTCCTCGATCACGAAACTCATGGAGGGCGCCGGCTTCCTGGTCAGGATGTCCTGGCGAGCCTTTCGTGCCGTGACGTGCTCCTCGATGGTCTCGTCGTCCAGGGCCGGCCGGCGATTCCGGTAGAGCGCTCGCATGTAGTCCTCGGTCTGGAGCAGGCCGGGGACCACCTGGTTCTGAAACGAGTGGTACTCGACCGCCGTCTCCTCCAGCTTGGCCACGCCCCGGAAGAACGCCGGGAGCCTGGCCTTGGCCACCTCCTTCTGCGCCAGCTTCAACAGGCCCCCGGCCCGCAGCACCCTGTCGGCCTGTTCCAGGAAGTCCGGCCCGGGAGGCCGACGCCGCCCCTGTTCGACCGAGGCGATGGTGTGGGCGCTGTACCCCATGCGGGCGCCGAACGCCTCGCGATCCAACTCGGCGTTCTGTCGCAGCGACTTCAGCAGCGCGCCGACGAGCTTGAACACGTTCGGCCCGGGGTCGCTCGTGTCCTGCTCCTGCTCCGACTCCTCGTTCTGGATGTCCTCGTCCGCCGTCATACCGGTCCGCCTCTCGTCCAACGCACGCCTCTCACTGGCGCGGCGTCCTACCCAGCAACCGAGTACGCCTCACCAAGGGTGCGCGTACAGCCACGCGTTGTACGCGGCAAATCGTGGAAAACGGAATTCGAACGCGACAAAGCTGTCACGCATGCACGCAACCCGACGCGACCCGAGCAGCTCCGAACAGCCCACCCCCGCAGCCGAGTTCGCCATACTGTTCGCTTCCACGCCCCGCGGTGCCCGGCTCGCCAGGCTGCTGGCGGTGGAGCGCCTGAACGCCTGGGGCATCCCCTATGGCACGCCGGACTCGGACACCCTCGCCCTCCTGATCGCCGAACTCGCGACCAACGCGGTACGCCACGGCAGCGCCTGTGGCCGCGACTTCAGACTCCACGTGCTCGTCACCGACGTCCTGGCACGCGTGGAGGTGACCGACGCGAACGCCGATACCCGACCGGCCGTCCGGTGCCCCGACCCCGAGGCCGGCTCGGGACGCGGACTGCTCCTCGTCGAGGCGCTGGCCGAGCGGTGGGGTGTTACGCAGCGGCCACCGGGTAAGACGGTCTGGTGCGAATACCGGCTGAGCCGGCGACGGCGTCACCACGCGGCCTTCTAGACTCCGCGAATGACCAGCCATCCCTTCCGTCTCACTGTCCTGGGTTCCGCGACGCCGTACGCGAGAGTGGACAACCCGTGCTCCGGCTATCTCGTCTCCAGCGGCGACACCCGGATCTGGGTGGACGCGGGCAGCGGGACACTGGCCCAGCTGCAATGGCACACCCGGCTGGAAGACCTGGACGCCATCTGGATCTCACACCTGCACGCCGACCACAGCGCGGACCTGCTCACCGCCTACTACGCCTTCCTCTTCGCGGACGTGCGACTCACCGCACCCATACCCCTGTACGGCCCGCCGGGCATCGCCGACCGGCTGGCCCACTTCCTGACCAACACGTCCACCCGCAGCCCGGTCGAATCCGCCTACGACATTCACGAGCTGCACGACGGCCATCAGGTCCAGGTCGGCGAACTGACCCTGACCAGCCGGGCGGTGGCCCACGGCATCCCCGCGTTCGCCCTGCGCGCCGAGTCCGGGGACCGGTCCCTGGCCTACTCGGGGGACACCGCCCCGTGCGCCAGCCTCACGGAACTGGCCGCAGGATGTGACGTGCTGCTGTGCGAGGCGGAGAGCGCCGAGGCCCCGACCGAGGGAGAGCCGGTCCACCACACGCCCGAAGAAGCCGGCGAAACCGCCAGCGCCGCACGGGCGGCCCGGCTGATCGTCACCCACATCGGCCCCTCCCTCACCACCCAACAGGCACTGGCACGCGCGTCCAGCCGCTACGACGGCCCTGTCGACTACGCCACTTCCGGAGCCGTCTTCACGATTCGCTAAGGGGTGTCCCGTAAATGATCTTTGCAGTGACGAGACGCCTCCTTATCGCCGCCGCCGGTCCGGCCGCTGCATGACCCTCAAGGATGCGGTGTGGCCTGCGCCCCCACCACTCAGGGGCTGTTGACCGTGCCATTGTCGGCGCACGAACGCTTTCTTAGAGGCCAGAGAGGAACGACGTTGCCGACCACGTGGGAGTACCGGGTGATCCAGGGTGTCAATTGGCATCAGCAGCTTGACGCCGCAGGTCTGGAGGGATGGGAAGCTGTGGGCGTGGTACCGACCCAGGCCAGCACTACGAGCTACGCGGGTGCACAAACGATGGTGAACACGCAATTCGCAGTACTGATGAAGCGACCCATGGGTTGAAGGTGGCTCCGTAACGTCTGGTCACAAGTGAGATGATCTTGATGTGGCTAGTGTGATTACGGCGTCGGAGCCGTCCTGGATAGCCCCGTTCACCGGGCTAAGCCCGTGCTGCTTCGGCAAGTTGGTGACCGTGGTACGCCGTGAAGTCGCAGACGAAACACAACGCGGGCGTCCGTGGGGCCTGCCACTGGAAGACCGCGTGCTGCTGGTCGCGGCATACTGGCGCACGAACTTGACGCTGTGCCAGCTCGCCGCACTCTTCGGCGTCTGCAAGTCGGCGACCAAACGGATCCTCGACCACCTTGGCCCCAAGCTCGCGTTCCAGCCACGCAAGCGGTTCGCGAAGGACACCGTGCTCATTGTGGACGGCACGCTGGTGCCTACCCGCGACCACACGGTGGCCGAGCAGTCGAAGAACTATCGCTACTCCACGAAGCACTAGGTCGTCATCGACGCCGACGCCCGTCTCGTCGTCGTGGTCGGCCGGCCGCTGCCAGGGAACCGCAACGACTGCAAGGCGTGGGCTGAATCCGGTGCGAAGGACGCCGTTGGTGCGACGATGACCATCGCCGACGGCGGTTACCCCGGTACCAGCCTGGTGATTCCGCACCGTCGCGCGAAAGACCAGGCGGAACTCCCAGACCGGAAACAGGCTCACAACCGCTCTCACAAACAGGTGCGGGCCCGCGTCGAGCACGCCTTCGCCCGCATGAAGGGCTGGAAGCTCCTTCGTGACTGCCGCCTCAAGGGCGACGGTGTGCACCAGACGATGCTTGGTGTCGCGCGCCTGCACAACCTCGCCCTTACGGGATGAGCGAGCAACCCACCGAGGGGCACCCGCGACCCGTTCAGCAGGAATCATTTACGGGACAGCCCTTACTGATCTTTTCGTTAGTTCTGTGGGGCTGGTGGATGGATGGTCAACCCGGTGTGGGTGAGGAAGGACCATGGCAGCTGGTGGTTCTGGTTGAT
>NZ_JBHXFJ010000088.1:0-25518 GCF_042722465.1 Streptomyces sp. NPDC127098 | reverse complement strand
CGCCGCCGGGCCACCCGGCCCCTGCCGCGCGAGGCCACCCTCCCCCAGCTAACGCTGGGAGGTGCCCCCAGGGGCGGGTGGGTGGGCGCGGCACGGCCGCGCAGTGCGACCCGCACGCAGCGCGCAGGTGAAACCGTGTGTCAGAGGGGGTGGCGCCGCGGTGGGACGGGGACGCGGGACAGGTCCTCGGCGATCGTCAGGTCGCCTTCGAAGCCGGCCGCCCGTGCCTCCTCGGCGAACGCCGCCGGGTCGTCGTACCGCTGGGAGAAGTGGGTCAGCACCAGGTGCCGTACCCGGCTCTCGGCCGCCGCCCGGGCGGCCTGGCCGGCCGTCAGGTGGCCGTACTCGTGGGCCAGCGCCTCGTCCCCGGCCAGGAAGGTGGACTCGATAACGAGCAGGTCGCAGTCCTCGGCCAGCGCGTAGACGCCGTCGCACAGCCGGGTGTCCATGACGAAGGCGAACCGCTGGCCAGGCCGCCGCTCGCTGACGTCCTCGACGCGCACCCCGCGCAGCGTGCCCTCCCGTTGGAGGCGGCCCACGTCCCGGCCGGTGATGCCGTGTGCCGCGAGCCGGTCGGGCAGCATGCGGCGGCCCTCCGGTTCGACGAGGCGGTATCCGAAGGAGTCCACCGGGTGGGAGAGGCGGTGCGCGCTCAGCGTGAAGCCGGGTTCGTGGGCGATGGGCCCGTCGTCCGTGACCGGGTGGGTCGGCAGCCGGGCCGTCTCGCGGTAGGCGGTGGCCTGTCGCAGCCGGTCGTAGTACTGCTGGCCGCTGGCCGGGTAGTGCACGTGGACGGGGTGCGGCACCCGGTCGAGGTTGATCCGCTGGATCACGCCGGCCAGGCCGAGCGAGTGGTCGCCGTGGAAGTGCGTGACGCAGATCCGGGTGAGCTGGTGCGCGCTGACCGAGGCCAGCATCATCTGCCGCTGGGTGCCCTCGCCGGGGTCGAAGAGGATGGTGTCGGCGTCCCAGCGGAGCGCGTAGCCGTTGTGGTTGCGGTGCCTGGTCGGCACCTGGCTGGCCGTGCCGAGGACGACCAGCTCGCGGGCCGACATCAGCCGGGCGGCCATTCCAGGCCGCGCCCGCCGAGGACGTGGGCGTGCGCGTGGAAGACCGTCTGGCCGGCGCCGGGGCCGGTGTTGAAGACGACGCGGTAGCCGGGGTCGACGATCTTCTCGTCGGCCGCGATGGCGCCCGCGAGCCGCAGGACCTCGGCGGCGAGCTCCGGTGCGGCGGTGGCCAGGCTGGCCGCGTCGGGGTAGTGGGCGCGGGGGATCACCAGCACGTGGGTGGGGGCCTGCGGGTTGATGTCGCGGAAGGCCAGCGCGGCCTCGGACTCCTTGACGACGGTGGCCGGGACCTCGCCCGCCACGATCTTGCAGAACAGGCAGTCAGCCCGCGGTTCTCCCGCCATCGCGCGGTGCCTCCCAGGTGTGTGGTGCGACTCGACCTAGCGCTACGCACGGGATGCTACCGCCCCTCGCGCACGGGCTGTCCCCGGTGTCGAACCGGCTGGTAGCCTTCCCCGGATTACGTATGCATTGCATACCGGAAGATCAGCGAACATACCGGCGACCACACGAGGACCACCCGCATGTCCACGCCCGCTCCCCAGGACGCCCGCGAGAGCTGGAGCTCACGGGCCGGCTTCCTGATGGCCGCGATCGGCTCGGCGATCGGCCTCGGCAACATCTGGCGCTTCCCAGCCGTCACGTATGAGAACGGCGGCGGCGCGTTCATCGTGCCCTATCTGTGCGCGTTGCTCACCGCCGGTATCCCGCTGCTGATCCTCGAGTACACCGTCGGCCGCAAGTACCGTTCGTCGCCCCCCGGCGCCACCCGGCTGCTGGCCCGGCCGGCCGAGGCCATCGGCTGGTGGCAGGTGGTGATCTGCGTCGTGGTCGCCGCCTACTACGCCGCGATCCTGGCCTGGGCCGTCCGCTACACCGGCTTCTCGGTGAACCAGGCCTGGGGTGACGACCCCGAGGGCTTCCTCTTCACCGACTTCCTCAAGGTCAGCGACGAGCCGGGCACCATCTCGACGTTCGTGCCCGGCGTGGCCTGGCCGCTGGTCGCGGTGTGGGTGGTCGTCCTGGCCATCCTGGTCCTCGGGGTCAAGCGGGGCATCGAGAAGGCCAACATGGTCTTCATCCCGATGCTGGTGGCGTTCTTCCTGGTCCTCGTGGTGCGGGCGCTCACCCTCGACGGGGCGGCCGAGGGCCTGAACGCGCTGTTCACCCCCGACTGGAGCGCGCTCAGCCACGGCAGCGTCTGGGTCGCGGCCTACGGGCAGATCTTCTTCTCGCTGTCGGTGGGCTTCGGCATCATGATCACCTACGCCTCCTACCTGCACCGCCGCTCCGACCTGACCGGTTCGGCGCTGGTCGCCGGCTTCGCCAACAGCTCCTTCGAGATCCTGGCCGGCGTCGCCGTCTTCTCGACCCTCGGCTTCATGGCGGGCCAGGCCGGCGTCGGCGTGGACGAGGTCACCAGCAGCGGCGTGGGGCTGGCGTTCGTTGCCTTCCCGCAGATCATCTCCGAGATGCCGATGGGCGCCTTCTTCGGCGTGCTGTTCTTCGTCTCCCTGGTGATCGCCGGCCTCACCTCGCTCATCAGCATCGTGCAGGTGATCGTGGCGGCCGTGGAGGACCGCGCCGGGCTGCGCCGCACGCCGGCCGTGCTGCTGGTCGGCGGCGGCATCGCGGTGATCTCCGTGGCGCTGTTCTCGAACGACAGCGGGCTGCACTTCCTGGACGTGGCCGACCACTTCATCAACCAGTACGGCATCGTGCTGGCCGGCCTCGCGCTGGTGGTCACGGTGAGCTGGGTGCTGCGCCGGCTGCCGGCGCTCCAGGCCAACGCGGACGCCACCTCCGCGTTCGGGCTCGGCGTGTGGTGGCGGCTGTGCCTCGGCGTGATCACGCCGCTGGTGCTGACCTGGATGATGGTGGACAGCCTGAACAGCGAGTTCAGCGAGAACTACGGCGGCTACTCGACCTCGTTCCTGCTGTGGTCCGGCTGGGGCGTGGCGGCCGGGGCGCTGCTGCTCGGCGTGGTCCTGTCGCTGCTGCCCTGGCGGGCCAACCGCGAGCGACCGGCGGTGGCCGAGGCGAACGAGGCCAACGAGGCGAGCGAGGGGAGCCGCTGATGTCGACGTCAGCCGTCGTGATGATGATCGTGGCCATGGCGATCGTGTGGGGCGGCCTGGTGGCGGCCGTCATCAAGCTGCGCAGCCACCCGGACGAGCCCGAGCCGGCGGACGGCGACGCGGGCTGACCCGTGCGCCTCAGTCCGCCGTCGGCACCGGCTGCCCGGGTGGCGTGAAGGCGGCGAGCAGGATTCCCGTGAGGGCCCCCGGCGCGTCGGCCTCGTCGAGCCGGCCCGCGGTGATCTCGTCGGCCGTGGTGTGGAGCACGCCGTAGAAGGCGGCGGACAGCCACGCCACGGGCATGTCGGTCCGGAACTCCCCCTGCTCGCGACCGCGTTCGATCAACCGCCCGATGCGGTGCAACGGCCGCTGGTGCAGCTCCCTGATCCTGCCGTGCGGCAGTCCGCGCTCGGCGGCGACGAGTAGCGCGCGCGACCGGTCGACGATCCGCCAGGAGGAGCGGATCAGCAGCGTCATGGCCTGCCGCGGGTCCCCTTCGAGGTCCAGGGAGTCGAGCGCGGCGTCGGCCTCCCGCATGGCTCTGGCGAACACGGCGTCGAGCAGCTCCTCCCGAGAGGCGAAGTGCCCGTAGAGCGTGACCCGGCCGACGCCTGCCGCCTGGGCGATGTCCGCGACGCTCGCGTCGGGATCGCGGCTCAGGCACTCCACCGCGGCGTCCAGGATCGCCGTCGCGTTGCGCCTGGCGTCCGCTCGTCGCCCTCGGGTCCCCGGCATGTCATGCCCCTCTCTCCGTCTCACCCATTAGTCGAACAGTGCTGTTTGAGTTATCCTAACGCCGAATAACTCGAACACGCTTGTTTGACTTATGGAGGCGACGCCCCGTGCACCCGCATGCCCCCGCCCACGAGCCGCCCGACCCGCGCCGCTGGCGCGCCCTGGCGCTGCTCGGCGCCGC
The DNA here is from genome assembly GCF_042722465.1 of Streptomyces sp. NPDC127098. Classification (NCBI taxonomy): domain Bacteria; kingdom Bacillati; phylum Actinomycetota; class Actinomycetes; order Kitasatosporales; family Streptomycetaceae; genus Streptomyces; species Streptomyces sp. NPDC127098. The sequence goes on along the minus strand of NZ_JBHXFJ010000088.1, from coordinate 21,454 downwards.
GCAGTTCATGCTGATCCTCGACGTCACCGTGGTCGCCATCGCGCTGCCCGACATCGGGGCCGGTCTGGCGCTCGACAGAACCCAGCTGACCTGGGTCGTCACCGCCTACACGCTGATGTTCGGCGGGCTGATGCCGCTCGGCGGCCGAGCCACCGACCTCTTCGGCGCGCGGCGGCTGCTGCTCGTCGGGCTCACGGTCTTCACCGCCGCCTCGCTCACCGCCGGACTCGCCGGCGGCGCCGCCGTCCTCATCGGCGCGCGGATGCTCCAGGGCGCCGGCGCCGCCCTGCTCTCCCCCGCCGCCCTCTCCGTGGTCGCCACGGCCTTCCACGGGCCGGAGCGGAACCGGGCACTCGGTGTGTGGGCGGCCATCGGCGGCACCGGCTCGGCGGTCGGGGTGCTGGTCGGCGGGCTGCTCACGGCGGGCCCCGGCTGGGAGTGGATCTTCTACGTCAACGTACCCATCGGCCTGGTCCTGCTCGCCCTGCTGCCCGGCGCGCTGCCGGTCACCGCCCGGCCCACCCGACGCGCCACCCTCGACGTGCCCGGGGCCCTGCTCGTCACCGCGGCCACGGCGACCACGATCTACGGGCTCACCAACGCCGGCGACGACGGCTGGGGCGCGCCCGCCACGCTCGTCCCGCTCGCCGCCGGCCTCGCGCTCTACGCGGCGTTCGCCGCGCTCCAGCGCCGGTCGGCGGCACCGCTGATGGACCTGACGCTGCTGACCCGCCGCCCCGTGCTGACCGGCGCGTTCCTGATGCTGGTCGCCACCGCCCTGCTGATCTCGTCCTTCTTCCTCGGCTCGTTCTACCTCCAGGGCCCTGGCGGGCACGGTCCGCTGGCCACCGGACTGCTGTTCCTGCCGGTGGCCGCCGGCACGGCGCTGGGCGCGCACCTGGGCGGCCGCGCCATCGGTGGCGTCGGCCCCCGGCTGGTCGCCGTCCCCGCGTTGCTGACGGCGGCCGTCGGTCTCGCCATACCGGCCGCGGACACCGGCACCGGCACGCTGTCGCTGGGACTCAGCGTCGCCTCCGCCGGCCTGGGCGCGGGATTCGTCGCCGCGACCACCACCGCGCTGGCCCATGTGTCGCCCGGCGAGGCCGGACTGACCTCGGGCCTCGTCAACACCTGCCACGAGTTCGGCGGCGCGATCGGCGTCCCGGTGGTCTCCAGCATCGCGGGTTCGAGCATCGCCGCCGGCCACCTCGCGGGCCCCGGAGGGCTCACCGACGCGCTGGCCTTCCTCGCCGTCAGCGCGGCCGCCGGCGCCGTGGCCGCGCTGTTCCTCGTACCGGCGGGCCGCCCACCCGCCGGGGCCCCGACCGCGCACCTGCACTGAGGCGCGGCAAGGGCCTACGCCCAGCGGCCCGTCCTGGTGAGCAGGAGGGCCGCGGCGGCGGTGCCGGCCGTCGAGGTGCGCAGGATGGTGCGGCCAAGCCGGTAGGGCCGCACGCCGGCGGCCTCGAAGGCGGCCAGTTCCTCGGGCGCGACGCCGCCCTCGGGGCCCACCACCAGGGCGATCTCGCCGCCGGGCGGCAGCTCGGCCGCGGCCAGCGGCGCGGCGCCCGCCTCGTGCAGCACCCCGGCGAACGCGGCGCCGGCCAGTGCGGCGGTCACCTGCCGGGTGGTCATCGGCTCGGTCACCTCGGGGATCCGCAGCCGGCGCGACTGCTTGGCGGCCTCCCTGGCGGTGGCCCGCCACTTCGCCAGCGCCCTGGCCCCGCGCTCGCCCCGCCACTGGGTGACGCAGCGGGCCGCGGCCCAGGGGATGACCCGGTCCACGCCGGTCTCGGTCATGGTCTCCACGGCCAGCTCGCCGCGGTCCCCCTTGGGCAGCGCCTGGACCACGGTGATCGAGGGCAGCGGCGGCGGCTCGTGCCGCAGCTCGGCCACCGCGACCTCGAGCCGGTCCCGGCCGTCGACGGAGGCGACCGTGCCCAGCGCGCCGGTGCCGCGGCCGTCGCTGAGGACGACCTGCTCGCCCACCCGCAGCCGGCGCACCGAGACCGCGTGCCGGCCCTCGGCGCCGTCCAGCGTGACGAGGCCGCCGGCGCCGGCCTCGGACAGCGACTCCACCACGAAGACCGGGGCCGTGCTCATCGTCTCCCCACCGAAGTCCGCGCCGACGTCCGTACCGAAGTCCGGCTCACCGGCCGTTGAAGGCGTCCTTGAGGCGCGAGAAGAGGCCCTGCTGGCCCGGCTGGAACTGCCCCATCGGCCGCTCCTCGCCGCGCAGCTTGGCGAGCCGCCGGATCAGTTCCTCCTGCTCCGGGTCGAGCTTCTGCGGCGTCTGCACCTCGACGTGCACCACCAGGTCGCCCCGGCCGTTGCTCCTGAGGTGGGTGACGCCCCGGTTGTGCAGCGGGATCGACTGGCCTGACTGGGTGCCGGGCCTGATGTCGACCTCCTCCATGCCGTCCAGCGTCTCCAGCGGCACCTTGGTGCCGAGGGCGGCCGCCGTCATCGGGATGGTGACCGTGCAGTGCAGGTCGTCCCCGCGCCGCTGGAAGACCGGGTGTGCCTTCTCCCTGATCTCCACGTAGAGGTCGCCCGCCGGGCCACCGCCCGGGCCGACCTCGCCCTCGCCGGCCAGCTGGATCCGGGTGCCGTTGTCCACGCCGGCCGGGATCTTGACCGTCAGCGAACGGCGGGTGCGCACCCGGCCGTCCCCCGCGCACTCGGGGCAGGGCGTGGGCACCACGGTGCCGAAGCCCTGGCACTGCGGGCAGGGCCGCGAGGTCATGACCTGGCCGAGGAAGGACCGGGTGACCTGCGAGACCTCGCCGCGCCCGCGACACATGTCGCAGGTCTGCGCCGAGGTGCCGGGGGCGGCGCCCTCGCCGTTGCACGTGCCACAGACCGTGGCCGTGTCGACCTGGATCTCCTTGGTGGTGCCGAACGCCGCCTCGTTCAGGTCGATCTCGAGCCTGATCATGGCGTCCTGGCCACGCCGGGTGCGGGACTTCGGGCCGCGCTGCGAGGCGGTGCCGAAGAACGCGTCCATGATGTCCGAGAAGTTCCCGAAGCCGGCGCCGCCGAAGCCGGCACCGGGGCCGGCGCCGCCGGGCCCCATCGGGTCCCCGCCCAGGTCGTACATCTGCTTCTTCTGCGGGTCGGAGAGCACCTCGTAGGCGGTGTTGATCTCCTTGAACCGCTCCTGGGTCTTGGGATCCGGGTTCACGTCCGGATGGAGCTCCCGCGCCAGGCGGCGGAAGGCCTTCTTGATCTCCTCCTGCGAAGCGTCACGCTGCACACCGAGGATCGCGTAGTAGTCAGCCGCCACTTTAGTTCTCCGCGAGAATCTGTCCGACGTACCGTGCCACCGCGCGCACCGCTCCCATCGTTCCCGGATAGTCCATGCGGGTCGGTCCGACCACGCCCAACTTCGCCACCGCCTCGCCCCCAGAACCGTAGCCGACGGAGACGACCGAGGTGGACGTCAGGCCCTCATGAGCGTTTTCATGCCCAATCCGGACCGTCATACCCGGATCCTTGGCCTCGCCGAGCAGCTTCAACAGCACGACGTGCTCCTCGAGCGCCTCGAGCACCGGCCTGATCGTCAGCGGGAAGTCCTGCGCGAAGCGGGTGAGGTTGGCGGTGCCGCCGATCATCAGCCGCTCCTCCTTCTCCTCCACCAGCGTCTCGAACAGGGTGGAGAGGACCACGGAGACCGTGCCCCGCTCCTCCGGCTCGAAGGAGTCCGCCAGGTCGGCCACCAGGCGCGGCACCTCGGCGAAGCGCTCGCCCACGATCCGGCTGTTGAGCCGGGCCCGCAGGTCGGCGATCGACGTCTCACCGAAGGGCGCCGGGCAGTCGACCATCCGCTGCTCGACGCGGCCGGTGTCGGTGATGAGCACCAGCATCAGCCGGGCCGGGGCCAGCGACAGCAGCTCCACGTGCCGCACGGTCGACCGGCTCAGCGACGGGTACTGCACGACCGCCACCTGCCTGGTCAGCTGCGCCAGCAGCCGCACCGTGCGGGCCACCACGTCGTCCAGGTCGAGCGAGGCCCCCAGGAAGCTCTGGATGGCCCGGCGCTCCGCGGCCGAGAGCGGCTTGACGTCGGCGAGCTTGTCGACGAAGAGCCGGTATCCCTTGTCGGTCGGCACCCGGCCGGCGCTGGTGTGGGGCTGGGCGATGTAGCCCTCCTCCTCCAGCACCGCCATGTCGTTGCGCACGGTGGCCGGCGACACCTGCAGGTTGTGCCGCTCCGTGAGGGCCTTGGAGCCCACCGGCTCCTCCGTGCCCACGTAGTCCTGGACGATGGCTCGCAACACCTCGAGTCTGCGTTCACTGAGCATGCCGCACACCTCCCGCCCGGCCGTCGTTCCTGCTGCTGCCCGCCCTGGCACTCAGCCGCGGCGAGTGCCAAACCCTGTCCAGTGTACGGCCGGGTAGCACGGCCAGGGAATCGTGAACGGGGAGACGGTATCGCGCGGAACCCGCCGCCCCTGGCTGGCATGTTCTTGTCGTGACGCTAACGTCGCAGCATGGAGACGCGATGGGAAGACCTGGCGCCGGGAGTGGCGCGCCGGCGCCTGTCCGGCTGGGACGAGACGGTGGGCGCGGTCGCCGGCGCGGACGGGGTGCTGCTGGTCGACGCCGGCCCCTCGCTGCCGGCGGGCGAGGAGATCGGCGACGAGCTGCGGGACCGCTTCGGGGTCCCGGTGACGCACGTGGTCCTGACCCATCCGCACTTCGACCACGTGCTGGGCGCCGGCGCCTTCCCGGCGGCCGAGCGCTTCGGGCGGCTGCCGGCCGGCGGCCCGGCCGGGGCCGCGGCGGACGGGGTGCGGCAGGGGCTCGACGCGGGCCTCGCCGAGGCGGCGGCCGGCGCGCTGGCCGCGCTGCCGTCGCCCCGCGAGATCGCCCCCGGCGAACGACTGACGCTCGACCTGGGCGGCGGCCGGACAGTGGTGCTCGCGGCGCTGGGCCCCGCGCACTCGCCGAACGACCTGGTGGTGCTCGTGCCGGGCCCCGTGCCCGTGGTGTTCTGCGGCGACCTGGTCGAGGAGTCGGGCGAGCCGCAGGCCGGGCCCGACGCCGAGCCGGCGCGCTGGCCGGCCGCCCTGGACCGGCTGCTGGCGCTCGGCGGCCCGGAGGCGCGCTACGTGCCCGGGCACGGCGCGGTGGTGGACGCCGCGTTCGTCCGGGCCCAACGGGCGGCGCTCGCCGAGCGGTTCGGGGACGTGCCGGGCGCGGCGTGATCGAATGGGCGCATGCGCGGAAGACAGCCCGGTGGACAGCACGGCAGCCGGTTCGGCAGGCGGTACGACCCCGACCTGACGCCGCCGTGGAAGCGGCACGCCCCCGTGCCCGAGGTGCCGGCGGAGCCCGGCCTGGTGGTCGAGGAGGTGTCGACGGGCTTCTGCGGGGCGGTGATCCGCTGTGAGAAGACGGCGCAGGGGCCGACCGTCACGCTGGAGGACCGCTTCGGCGCGCACCGGGTGTTCCCGCTCGAACCGCGTGGCTTCCTGCTGGAGGGGCGCGTCGTGACGCTGGTGCGCCCGGCGCGCACGCCCGCGGCGCCGGCGCGTCCGGCCAGGACGGCCTCCGGCTCGATCGCCGTTCCCGGCGCGCGGGCGCGGGTCGCGCGCGCCGGGCGCATCTACGTGGAGGGGCGACAGGACGCCGAGCTGGTCGAGAAGGTCTGGGGCGACGACCTGCGGATCGAGGGCGTCGTCGTCGAGTACCTGGCCGGCGTGGACGACCTGCCGGCGATCGTGCGGGAGTTCGCGCCCTCCGCCGAGGCCAGGCTCGGCGTGCTCGTGGACCACCTGGTGCCGGGCTCCAAGGAGTCCCGGATCGCCGCCGAGATCACCGACCCGAACGTGCTGATCGTCGGGCACCCGTTCGTCGACGTCTGGCAGGCGGTGAAGCCGTCCGCGCTCGGCATCCCCGAGTGGCCCCGGGTGCCGCGCGGCCAGGACTGGAAGACGGGCGTCTGCCGGGCCCTCGGCTGGCCCGAGAACACGGGCGCGGCCTGGCGGTCCGTCCTCGGCCGGGTACGGGACTACCGCGACCTCGAACCCGGCCTGCTCGGCCCCGTCGAGCACCTGATCGACCACGTCACGGTGGGCGGCCCCGGGTAGTCACCCAGGTGCCGGACAATGGACCCATGCCCTCCGCACTCCCCGACGGCGAGCCGATGCCGGCGGACGGCGCGCTCCCCGCGTCCGCCCTGGCCGGCGCCGCCGAGCGTCCCCTCGCCTTCTACCTGCACGTGCCGTACTGCGCGACGCGCTGCGGCTACTGCGACTTCAACACCTACACCGCCGCCGAGCTGCGCGGCTCCGGCGGGGTGCTGGCCTCCCGGGACGACTACGCGGAGGTGCTGACCGAGGAGATCAGGCTCGCCCGCAAGGTGCTGGGCGACGACCCGCGCCAGGCCGCCACGGTCTTCGTCGGCGGCGGCACGCCCACGCTGCTGCCACCGGCCGCGCTCGGCGCCATGCTGGACGCCGTCCGGCAGGAGTTCGGGCTGGCCCCCGACGCCGAGGTGACCACCGAGGCCAACCCCGACTCCGTGGACCCGGCCTCGCTCGCCGCGCTGCGGGAGGCCGGCTTCAACCGGATCTCCTTCGGCATGCAGAGCGCCCGCCGACACGTGCTCGCCGTGCTGGAACGCACCCACACCCCGGGCCGCCCCGAGGCGTGCGTGGCCGAGGCACGGGCCGCCGGCTTCGAGCACGTCAACCTGGACCTGATCTACGGCACCCCGGGCGAGACCGACGACGACTGGCGCGCCTCCCTCGACGCGGCCGTCGCCGCCGGGCCCGACCACGTCTCGGCCTACTCGCTGATCGTGGAGGACGGCACCCGGCTCGCGGCGCGGGTGCGGCGGGGCGAGGTCCCGATGCCGGACGACGACGTGCACGCCGACCGCTACCTGATCGCCGACGAGACGCTGTCGGCGGCCGGCTTCGGCTGGTACGAGATCTCCAACTGGGCCACGTCGGCGGCCGCCCGCTGCCGGCACAACGAGCTCTACTGGACCGGCGCCGACTGGTGGGGCGCGGGCCCTGGGGCGCACAGCCACGTGGGGGGCGTGCGCTGGTGGAACGTGAAGCACCCCGGCGCGTACGCCGCGGCGCTGGCGGACGGGAGGTCGCCGGGCGCCGGGCGGGAGGTGCTGACCGCCGAGGACCGGCGGGTGGAGCGGATCCTGCTCGAACTGCGGCTGGTGGACGGCTGCCCGCTCTCCCTCCTCACGGCCGACGGCCTCGCCGCGGCGCGGCGGGCCGTCGCGGACGGCCTCCTCGCCGAACCGGCCTTCGCGGCGGGCCGCGCGGCGCTGACGCGCCGCGGCCGACTGCTGGCCGACGCCCTCACGCGCGACCTGACGTAGCGCGGCGCGCGGGATTTCCCCCACCCACCCGCCCTTTACGCGCTTCGCGCGGGGGGCCTGACCGCGCTGCGAGCGGCAAGCGGCCCAGCGGGCCGAGCCCGTGGCGCTTCGCGTCGGGCTTGCCCCACCCACCCGCCCTTTGGGCGCGCTTCGCGCGGTGGGCGGGCGAACCGCGCCGCGTGCGGTGAGCGTCCCGGCCGGCCGCCTGCGGCGGCTGCGCCGCCGGGTAGCCCGGGCGCTGCGCGCCCGGGGTTCCCCCACCCACCCGCCCTTCTACGCGCGGTGCACGGCCCGCCAGGGCCAGACACCCGCCAAGGCCGGGCACCCGCCAGGGCCGAGGGCCCGCGGCGGCTACGCCGCCGGGCCACCCGGCCCCCGCCGCGCAACGACCCGCCCGGAGGGCGGGTGGGTGGGCGCGGCACGGACGCAAGGCCGGCGCGGACGCAAGGCCGGCGCGGACGCAAGGCCGGCGCGGACGCAAGGCCGGCACAGCCGCAAGGCCCGACCTCGGCGGCTTCGCCGCCTGGTCGGGCCGGCGGGCCGGTGGCCGAGGCCAAGCGCGCAGCGGCGCGGCGTTCGCCCCGCCAGGGGCTATTCGTACATGGAGTCGATCAGCGCCGCGAACTCGCCCTCCACCACCGGCCGCTTCAGTTTCAGGCTCGGCGTGAGGTCGCCGTGCTCGACGTCCAGTTCCCTCGGCAGCAGGCGGAACTTCTTGACCGTCTGCCAGCCCTGAAGGCCGGAGTTCAGCTCCTGCACGTAGCCGTCGACGAGGGCGATCGTCCGCTCGTCGGCCACGACCTGCGCGTAGCCGCCGGGGATGCCGTTCTCCTTGGCCCAGCCCATGATCGCCGCCTCGTCGAGCGCGATCAGCGCCGAGCAGAACTTCCGGCCGGGGCCCACCACCAGCATCGTGGAGACGTAGGGGCAGACCGCCTTGAACCGGCCCTCTATCTCGGTGGGCGCCACGTACTTGCCGACCGACGTCTTGAAGAGGTCCTTCTTGCGGTCGGTGATCCGCAGGTAGCCGTCGTCCGACAGTTCGCCGATGTCGCCGGTGTGGAACCAGCCGTCCGGGTCGAGGACCTCGGCCGTCTGCTCGGGCAGGCCGTGGTAGCCCTGCATGATGCCGGGGCCGCGCAGCAGGATCTCCTTGTCCTCGCCGATCCGGACCTCCAGGCCGGGGAAGGCCTTGCCGACCGTGCCGGTGCGGTTGGCGAGGCCCGGGTTGAGGAAGCTGGCGGCGGCCGACTCGGTGAGGCCGTAGCCCTCCAGGATGGGGAGTCCCGCGCCCTCGAAGAAGTAGCCGATGTCGGGCGGGAGCGCCGCCGAGCCGGAGACCAGGGCCCGGACGCGACCGCCGAAGAGCTCCCGCAGCTTGCCGTAGACCAGCCGGTCGGCCACCGCGTGCTTGGCCCGCAGGCCCGCGGGGACGGTGGCGCGGCCGGTGCGCCGCTGGTTCTCCTGGGAGACGCGACCGTACTCCTTGGCGACGGCGGCGGCCCACTGGAAGATCCGGAAGCGGGCCGCGCCGCCGGCCCTGGCCCGCATGGCCGCGCCGTTGTAGACCCGCTCGTAGATCCGGGGCACGCCGCACACAATGGTGGGCCGCACCACCGGCAGGTTCTCGACGATCTTGTCGACCCGGCCGTCGACGACCATCACGTGGCCGATCCTGACGTGCGCGGCGAGCAGCACCTTCCCGAAGACGTGGGACAGCGGCAGCCACAGGTACTGCACGTCGTCGGCGTGCAGCATGTCGATCGCCTCGATGGTGTAGCCCATGTAGGACCAGGTGTCCTGGGCGAGCCGCACCCCCTTGGGGCGGCCGGTGGTGCCCGAGGTGTAGATCAGCGTGGCCAGGTGGTCGCGGTGTTGACCGGCGATGGTGTCCTTGACGCAGTTGGGGTTCTTCTCCAGGTGGGCCGTGCCGCGCTCGGCGAGGTCGGCGAGGGAGAGCACCCAGCCGTCCGGGTCGCCGTCGGCCGGCACCGCGTCGGCGGCCTCGACGACCACCACGTGGGCGAGGTCCGGGAGCAGGGAACGGCGCTCCCTGACCTTGGCGAGCTGCGCCGCGTCCTCGGCGATCAGGACCCGGCTGCCCGAGTCGGCGAGGATGTAGGCCGTCTCGTCGGCGTTGGTCTGCGGGTAGACGGTGGTGGTCGCGGCGCCGGCGCACATGATGCCGAAGTCCGCGAGGATCCAGTCCACCCGGGTACCGGAGGCTATGGCGACCCGCTCCTCGGGCCGCACCCCGAGCGCCATGAGCCCGGCGGCGATCGCGTGCACCCGGCGGCCGGTCTCGGCCCACGTGTAGGAGTGCCAGTCGTCGGGGCCGCCGGCGGTGGGCACCGGGTAACGCAGCGCCTCCCGGTCCGGCGTGGCCTCGACGCGCTCCTGGAAGATGTGGGCCACGGACGGCGGGCGCTTGTCGATCGGGAGCTCTTTCTCGGTCACAGACTTCCTCCGGGTGCCACGCTGCAACGGGGTGACCCACCAGTAACTAAGGGGTGGCGATCAGACTAAGGGCCCGCACGCCCGGGCGTAAGGGGACTATTTCTTGTTCTTTCCCTCGCCGCCCTCGGAATCGGAGGAAAGGGCGGCGATGAACGCCTCCTGCGGCACCTCGACGCGGCCGACCATCTTCATCCGCTTCTTGCCTTCCTTCTGCTTCTCCAGCAGCTTCCGCTTCCGCGAGATGTCGCCGCCGTAGCACTTGGAGAGCACGTCCTTGCGGATGGCGCGCACCGTCTCGCGGGCGATGACCCGGGAGCCGATGGCGGCCTGGATCGGCACCTCGAACTGCTGCCGGGGAATGAGCTCGCGCAGCTTGGCCGCCATCTTCACGCCGTACGCGTACGCCTTGTCCTTGTGGACGATCGCGGAGAACGCGTCGACCTTGTCGCCGTGCAGCAGGATGTCGACCTTGACGAGGGCGGCGGCCTCCTCGCCGACGGGCTCGTAGTCGAGGGAGGCGTAGCCGCGGGTCTTGGACTTCAGGGCGTCGAAGAAGTCGAAGACGATCTCGGCGAGCGGCAGCGTGTAACGCAGCTCGACGCGGTCCTCGGAGAGGTAGTCCATGCCCTGCATGGAGCCGCGCCTGGTCTGGCAGAGCTCCATGATGGCGCCGATGAACTCGCTGGGGGCGATGAGCGTGGCGCGCACCACCGGCTCGCGGACCTCGTCGATCTTGCCGGTGGGGAACTCGCTGGGGTTGGTGACGGTGTGCTCGGAGCGGTCCTCCATGGTCACCTGGTAGACGACGTTGGGCGCCGTGGCGATCAGGTCGAGGCCGAACTCGCGCTCCAGGCGCTCCCTGATCACCTCCAGGTGGAGCAGGCCGAGGAAGCCGACGCGGAAGCCGAAGCCGAGCGCGGCCGAGGTCTCGGGCTCGTAGACCAGCGCCGCGTCGTTGAGCTGGAGCTTCTCCAGGGCGTCGCGCAGCGCCGGGTACTCGGAGCCGTCGATCGGATAGAGCCCGGAGAACACCATGGGCTTGGGGTCCTTGTAGCCGCCGAGCGGCTCGGTGGCACCGTTGCGCTGCTGGGTGACGGTGTCGCCCACCTTGGACTGGCGGACGTCCTTCACTCCGGTGATGAGGTAGCCGACCTCGCCGACCGCGAGCCCGTCGGCCGGGGTCATCTCGGGCGAGTTGACGCCGATCTCCAGCAGCTCGTGGGTGGCGCCGGTGGACATCATCTGGATGCGCTCGCGCTTGCCGAGCCGGCCGTCGACGACCTTCACGTAGGTGACGACGCCGCGGTAGGCGTCGTAGACCGAGTCGAAGATCATCGCGCGGGCCGGGGCGTCGGCGACGCCGACGGGAGCGGGGACCTGACGGACCACCTCGTCGAGGAGCGTCTCGACGCCCTCGCCGGTCTTGGCGGAGACCCGCAGCACGTCGCCCGGGTCGCAGCCGATGAGGTGGGCGAGCTCGGCGGCGAACTTCTCGGGCTGGGCGGCCGGCAGGTCGATCTTGTTGAGCACCGGGATGATGGTGAGGTCGTTCTCCATGGCCAGGTAGAGGTTGGCCAGGGTCTGCGCCTCGATGCCCTGGGCGGCGTCGACCAGCAGGACGCAGCCCTCGCAGGCGGCGAGGGAGCGGGAGACCTCGTAGGTGAAGTCGACGTGGCCTGGGGTGTCGATCATGTTGAGCACGTGGGCCGTGCCGTCGTGCTCCCAGGGCATGCGGACCGCCTGGGACTTGATCGTGATGCCGCGCTCGCGCTCGATGTCCATGCGGTCCAGGTACTGGGCGCGCATCTGCCGCTGCTCGACCACCCCGGTCAGCTGGAGCATCCGGTCGGCGAGCGTCGACTTGCCGTGGTCGATATGCGCGATGATGCAGAAGTTGCGGATGAGAGCCGGGTCGGTGCGGCTGGGCTCCGGCGCGTTCGAAGAGATCGCGGGCACGCGGGGTCCTGTCGGGTCATGGCGGCGGTTCGTAGGGTCGCCCCCATGGTCCCATGCGTGGGCGGCTGGTACGGATTGGGAGCCCGCCCTGGGCCGCTGGTACCCTGGGCCGCTGGTGTGCGGGATCCCCCTGGGCTCGACCGGCACCGCATCGAAATCAGCGTCGAACCTGCAAAGGCTCACATTCGTGGCGAACATCAAGTCCCAGATCAAGCGGATCAAGACCAACGAGAAGGCGCGGCTGCGCAACCAGGCCGTCAAGTCCGAGGTGAAGACCGCCATCCGCAAGGCGCGCGAGGCCGTGGCCGCGGGTGACTACGAGCAGGCCGAGGCCGCCCGCCGGGTCGCCGCGCGCAAGCTCGACAAGGCCGTCAGCAAGGGTGTGCTGCACCGCAACAACGCGGCCAACAAGAAGTCCGCGCTGGCCTCCCAGGTCAACGCGCTCCAGGGCTGACCCACCGGCTCACCGCCACCGGTCACGTCGAGCGGCCCCTCTCTCCGCTCCGGCCGGCTGGCGCGCACCAGGCACCGCGCTGATCCCAGACGTTCGCCACGCGGGTGCGGTGCCTCTTCGAGCGATCGCCAGGGCCCCGAGCCCGCTCCTTCCCCGGGGGCGGGCCGGGGCCCTGGCGCTTGCCGCTATCGGGAGCGGGCGGCGCCGGCGATGGCGACCACGGCCTTCTCCAGCGCGTACCCGGGGTCGTAGCCGCCGCCCTTGACCGCCGCGTCGGCGTCGGCGACGGCGCGCAGCGCCACGGCGACGCCCTCGGCCGACCAGCCGCGCATCTGCTGCCGGACCCGGTCGATCTTCCACGGCGGCATGCCGAGCTCGCGCGCCAGGTCGCCGGGGCGCATCCCGCTCGGCGCGGACGCCAGCTTGCCGATCGACCGGACGCCCTGTGCCAGGGCGCTGGTCACCAGCACCGGCGCCACCCCGGTGGCCAGGGCCCAGCGCAGCGCCTCCAAGGCCTCGGCGGTGCGGCCCTCGACGGCGCGGTCGGCGACGGTGAAGCTGGACGCCTCGGCGCGGCCCGTGTAGTAGCGGCCGACGACCTCCTCGTCGATGGCGCCCTCGACGTCGGCGGCCAACTGGGCGCAGGCGGAGGCCAGCTCGCGCAGGTCGCTGCCGATGGCGTCCACCAGGGCCTGGCAGGCGCCGGGGGTGGCGCTGCGGCCGGCGGCGCGGAACTCGCCGCGCACGAACGCCAGCCGGTCGGCCGGCTTGGTCATCTTGGGGCAGGCGACCTCGCGCGCCCCGGCCTTGCGGGCCGCGTCCAGCAGGCCCTTGCCCTTGGCGCCGCCGGCGTGCAGCAGGACGAGGGTGATCTCCTCTACGGGGGCGGCCAGGTACGCCTTGACGTCCTTGACAGTGTCGGCGCCCAGGTCCTGGGCCTGGCGGACCACGACGACCTTGCGCTCGGCGAACAGCGAGGGGCTGGTGAGCTCGGCCAGGGTGCCGGGCTGGAGCTCGCCGGGCGCCAGGTCCCGCACGTCGGTGTCCGGGTCGGAGGCGCGCGCGGCGGCCACCACCTGCTGGACGGCGCGGTCCAGCAGCAGTTCCTCCTGGCCCACCGCGAGGGTGACCGGGGCGAGCGGATCGTCGGCCTTGGTGGATCTGGCTGCCATGCGCCCCAGCATCCCACGCGGGTCCGACAGTGATCCGCGGTCCGGGCACAATGGCCCGATGCGACATGTGCTGGTGCTGCCGGACCGGGACGCCGCCGAGGAGGTGGCCGCCGAGCTGGCCGAACGCCTGGACCTGCCCGAGGAACCCCGCCTGGTCCGCGAGGCCCTGGCGGGCGAGGACGACGCGGAGGACGCCCAGTGGCTGGTGGTCCTCGAGGACGCCGCCCCCCACTGGGACGTACCGGCGCTCGCGGCGCTCGCCGAGGCGCACGACGGCTGGCTGGAGCGGACCTAGGGCCTGTCTGACAATCCCCGGCGGGCTCGCGACGGCTAGCATCCCGCCTGGCTGCGTTGCCGAATCGCGCGAGTACGGCCAAGTACGAGCTGCGATCCGGCGCCTTGCCAGCCGGGCGCCATCCGCCGCTCGCTGATCCACCGGGAATTATCAGACAGACCCTAGGGCCGGCGCCCGACGCGGAGCGGTGGCCGGTCGGGCTAGCTTGCGGCCATGACGACCGAGACGGCACCGCCGCGCGACGGCGAGCAGCGCAAGAAGGACGTGCTCCGGCACCTGGTGGAGGACGAGGACGCCTGGGTGTCGACGACGGGCGGGGACGGGGCGCCGTGCCTGGTGCCGCTCTCCTTCGTCTGGCACGGGGGAACGCTGGTGATGACCACCAGGTCGACCAACCCGACGGCCGTGAACGCGGCGGCGAACGGCCGGGCGGTGGTGGCCCTCGGGCCCACCAGGGACGTGGTGCTGATCGACGCCGACGTCGAGGTGGTGCCCTCGGACGCGCTGCCGGCGGCGGCCGGCGAGGCGTTCGTCCGCAAGCTGGACTGGGACACCGGGGACCGGCCGGGATGGGTGTTCCTCGTGTTCCGGCCGCGTGCCGTGCGGGCCTGGCGGGAGGCGAACGAGCTCGCCGGGCGCGAACTGATGCGGGACGGCGCCTGGTTGGTGTGACGCGTCGGCCGCTCCCCCGTGGGGGTCAGGGGGTGACCAGCGGGGCGATGCCGTCGAGCAGGCGTTGGAGGGCGAACTCAAAGAGCCGGTCGAGGTCGGCGGCGGCGTCGGGGATCTGTTCGAGGGCCGCCAGGCGGGGAAATCGCCGGCCGTCCTGTGACCGGAGCGCGGCGGGGGCGACGATGGCGCGCCAGTGGGCGAGCGTGGGGCCCTCGCCGCGCGCCGACTCGATCTCGCTGACCCGGAGCAGGCCGAGCCCCTGCACCTGTCCCAGCACGCTCTGGGCGATCCAGTGCACCGTGAGCGGGTCGAGGCCGTGGCCGTCCAGGGCGGCCATGGCGCGCTCGACCCCGGCCAGCACGCTCGGCACCAGCGGCGGCTGCACGGAGGCCAGGACCTGGAGGGCCCAGGGGTGCCGGGTGTACAGGGCCCACTCGGCGCGGGCGACGCGCTCCAGCTCGGCGCGCCAGTCGCCTGGTCGCCGCTCCGGGGTGCCGCTGGCGGCGTAGACGGCCTCGACCATCAGCTCGATCAGCGTGTCCTTGCCGTCGACGTGGTGGTACAGCGCCATCGCGCCGACCCCGCAGGCCTCGGCCACGCGGCGCATGGACAGCGCGTCGAGACCCTCGGCGTCGGCGATCCGGACGGCGGCCCGCACGATGGCGTCCACGGTCAGGCCGCCGCCGGTCCGGGGCGGCTTGGGCTCGGTCTCCGGCTCTTCCCGGGCCGCCTGCCGGGCCCGGTAGGCGCGGGCCTGGCAGGAACGGGAGCAGTAGCGGGGCGCGCGACCGCGTGACTGCCGGGTGAGCTCGCGCCCGCACTGGACGCAGATCGGCATGGCGACCTCTTTTCGTCACGGCCTCCTGGTGTGACGAAAAGGTATCACGAGGCGAGGCGCCAACCGGCCGTGATTCTGCAATCATCGCTGCTGAACTGAGACTTTACTGGGGAACCGCAGCAGGACTGGATCCGGCTTCCGCGTCGACTTTATGCTGTACAGGGAAAGTCTTCCTCCCGACGCCGAAGGAGCGTGCGATGACCGACGCCTTACCGCCCCCCGCCCCGTTTCCCACCACCCGTGTCGAACCGCTCGACCCACCCCCGGAGTTGGGACGGTTGCGGGAGAGCCACCCGGTCAGCAGGCTGACCCACCCGGACGGCTCGACCGGCTGGTTGGTGACCGGGCACGCCCTGGTGCGCCAGGTGCTGGCGGACCCGCGGTTCAGCTCGCGGACCGAGCTGCTGCGCTCCCCGGTCCGCGTCGACCCGCACGAGCCGGCCCCGCCCGGCATGTTCATCGGCATGGACGAGCCGGAGCACGCCCGGTACCGGAAGCTGCTCACCGGCCAGTTCACCGTGCGCCGCACCCGGGCGCTCGCCGCGCGGATCGAGTGGATCGTCGCGGACCGCCTGAACGCGATCGAGGCGGCCGGCCCGCCCGTCGACCTGGTGCGCGCCTTCGCGCTGCCGGTGCCCTCGCTGGTGATCTGCGAACTCCTCGGCGTGCCCTACGACGTCCACGAGGACTTCCAGCGCTGGACCACGGCCATGGTCAGCACCACGAGCAGCCCCGAGGAATCACGGGCGGCGGAGGAGGCGCTGACCGCGTTCCTCGCCGACATCGTGGCCGCCAAGCGGACCACGCCGACCGACGACCTGCTCGGCGGGGTGATCGGCGCGGGCGGGCTGACCGACGAGGAGGTGGTGGGCATCGCCATGCTCCTGCTGGTCGCCGGGCACGAGACCACCTCCGGCATGCTGGGCCTCGGCACCTTCGCGCTGCTGCGGCACCCGGACCAGCTCGCCCTGCTCCGCGCGGACCCCACCCTCGTCGACGGCGCGGTCGAGGAGCTGCTGCGATATCTGAGCATCACCCAGTTCGAGGTCGCGGCGCGCACCGCGCTGGTGGACGTCGAGCTCGGCGGCCGGCTGATCCGGGCCGGCGAGCCCGTCACCCTGTCCATCCCCGCCGCCAACCGCGACCCGGCGGCCTTCGCCGACCCCGACGACCTGGACATCACCCGCTCCCCCAACGGGCACGTCGCCTTCGGTCACGGCGCGCACGCCTGCCTCGGGCAGCAGTTGGCCCGCGTCGAGATGCGCGTCGCCTTCCCCGCCCTGCTGCGCCGCTTCCCGCGGCTGCGTCTCGCGGTGGCGCCTGAGGAGGTGCCGCTCCGGCACCGGATGCCGATCTACGGCGCGCACCGGCTGCCCGTCACCTGGTAGGACCCGAAGGAGGACCACGGACATGACCCGCATCCGCGTCGAGGCGGACCAGGGCCGCTGCGTCAGCACCGGCATGTGCGCCCTGCTCGCCCCCGAACTCTTCGACCAGAGCGAGCGGGACGGCACGGTACGCGTCCGCACCCCGGCACCGGACGACGGGCGGCGCGCGGCCGCGGTGGAGGCCGCCGCGCGCTGCCCGGCCGGCGCCATCCGGATCAGCGGCGGCTGAGACCCCGGCCGTCATGACAGACCTCGACGGGCGGTGGCGCGCGGTCCTTCGGGGGTGTCGGCGACGGCCACCGCGCCGTGCAGGTCGGTCCGCAGCACGGTGACGCCGGCCGCCGCCAGAGCGGTGAGGGTGCGGGGGGCGGGGTGGCCGTAGGAGTTGTCCGCGCCGGCGGAGACGAGCGCGAGGTCCGGGCTCAACCGGTCGAGGAGCGGCTGGTGCTGATAGGCCGAGCCGTGGTGGGCGACCTTGAGCACGTCGACCGCCGTCAGCTCCGGGTGCGCCGCCAACAACGCCTGCTGCGCCGGGGGTTCGAGATCACCGGGCAGGAAGACGGTCAGCTCCCCGACGCGCGCCAGCAGGGTGACACTGGCGTCGTTGGCCGCCAGGCCGGTCGGGTCCCCCGGGGGCCACAGCACCCGCCAGGCGAGGCCGGGCCCCGCCGTGCCGGCCTGTCCCGGCACCACGGGGCTGACCGGGACGCCCGCCTCGGTCGCGGTCCTCTCGACGAACTCGGCCTGCTCCGGCTCCTCCCGCACCGTCGTCGTCCAGACGGCGTCGACCCGCCGCCCCGCCAACACCCCCGGCAGCCCCGCCACATGATCGGCGTGGAAATGGCTGAGGACCAGCAGCGGGACGTGGGTGACGCCGAGGTCCCGCAGACAGCGGTCGACGGCGGCCGGTTCAGGACCGGCGTCGACGACCAGCGCACTGCGCCCGCCGGCCGCCAGCACCAGGGCGTCGCCCTGGCCCACGTCGCAGGCCACCATGCGCCAGCCGGGCGGCGGCCAGCCGGTGAGGACGCGGGGCAGCGGCACCGGGCGGACCACGGCGACGAGCAGCAGCAGGGCGCAGAGCGCGGCGGGCCAGGGCCCGCGCGGCAGCCGGCGGGCCAGCACGAGGGCGGCCAGCGTGACTGCGGCCAGCAGGGCGGCGCCCCACCAGCCGGCCGGCCAGCCCAGCTCGGCGCCGGGCAGCCGGGCTCCGGTCCTGGCCACCCAGGCGATCCACCGGGCGGGCCAACTCGCCAGCCAGGCCAGTGCGCCGGCCGCCGAGGCGGAGAGCGGGGCGACGGCGAGCGCGGCCCAGCCGAGCACGGTGACCGGGGCGACGGCGACGGCGGCCAGCAGGTTGCACGGGATGGCGACCAGGCTGGTGCTCGCGGCGAAGACCGTGATCACCGGGGCGCACACGACGTGGGCGGCGGCCGAGGCGGCGAGGCCCTCGGCGAGCGGAGCCGGTATCCGGCGGGCACGCAGCGCCGCGCTCCAGCGCGGCGCGACGGTGAGCAGGGCGCCGGTGGCGAGGACGGACAGCAGGAAGCCGAACGACCTCGACAGCGTGGGCTCGTGGAGGATCAGCAGCAGCACGGCGCCGGCGAGCGCGGGCAGCAGCGAGCGGGTACGTCCGGTGGCCAGGGCGAGCAGCGCGATGCCGGCGCAGGCGGCGGCGCGCAGCACGCTCGGGTCGGGGCGGCAGACGAGCACGAAGCCGAGGACGAGGCCGCCGCCGAGGACGGCGGTGAGGCGCAGCGGGATGCCGAGCCGGGCGGCCAGGCCACCGCGCTCGGCCAGGGAGGCGGTGCCGAGCCGGCCGACCAGCACACCGAGGACGATCGCCACCTGACTGCCGGAGACCACGATCAGGTGGGTGAGGCCGGTGGCGGCCACCGCCTCCTCGAGATCGGGCGCCAAGGCCGCGTCGTCGCCGATGACCAGGGCCGGGAGCAGGGCGGCGGCGTCGCCTGGCAGCCCGGCGGCGGCCTCCCGCAGACCGTCCCTGAGCCCGGCGGCGGCACGCTGCGCCGCGCTCGGACCGCCGACGACGGCGGGCTCACCCGCCTCGGAGACCCGCAGCACCGCGGCGAACTCGGCGGCGCGCCCGGGCATCGGGCGGTCGGCCAGCGCGGTCAGGCGCAGCCGGGTGGAGGGCAGCAACTCCAGCCAGTCGGCGGTCCGCTCGGCTCGGACCACGACCAGGACCGGGGCGCGGACGGCGTGTTCCGTGCCGCCCTCGACCTGGACCCGGGTGGCCTCGGCGGCGAACAGCACGGGCCGCTGCTCGTCGGCCGCCGCGCCCGGCCGGGCGGCGGCCCGGCGCGGGTCCTCGGTGAGCTCGGCCTCGACGGTGAGGGACCGGCCGACCAGCGCCGGCCAGGGGTCGGCGCGGAGGGTGGCCACGTGCAGCCCGGCCACCGCGCCGCCGGCCGCCGCGCAGAGCAGCGCCAGGGCGACGGCGGCGGTCAGCGACCCGCGCCGGCGCCGGGCACGCCACCCGCGCCACAGCAGGACACAGGCCAGCAGGCAGCAGCCGGCCACGCCGAGGGCGGTGGCATGGCCGCCGGCGCCGAGGGCGAGCGCGGCGGCCGCCCAGGCAGCGCAGGCCGGGCCGATCAGCCGCAGGTCGGTCGGGGTCGCCCGCCGCGCGTGGGGATGGGAGGCGCCGAGCCGCCCGCCGGCGGCGGCGTGCACCGGATGCCGGCGGACGGCGGCCTCAGAGCGTGACACGGTCCCTCAGATCGGCCAGCCGCCGGTCCCCGATGCCGGAGACCTCGCCCAGCTGCTCGATGGTGGTGAACCCGCCGTTGCTCTCCCGGTAGGCGATGAGGCGCTCGGCGAGCACCGGCCCGATGCCCGGCAGCTCCTGGAGCTGCTCGGGGGTGGCGGAGTTGATGCTGACCTTGCCGCCGGCGGCAGCGGAGGGGCCGGCGCCGGCCGCCGCCTGCGGGGCGCCGACCAGGATCTGCTCGCCGTCCACCAACGGCCTGGCCCGGTTCAGCCCTTCGGTGTCGGCGCCCGGCGCGCTGCCGCCGGCCGCCTCGATGGCGTCGGCCACCCGGGAGCCGGCGGGCAGCGAGTAGATCCCCGGCTCGGCCACGTCCCCGGCGACGTCGACCACCAGGGGCGCGGCGCTCGGCGAGGGCGCCGCGACCGCCGCCGACGACTCGTCGGGAGCGGCCGGGGGCTCGGCGGTGGCGACGGTGACGGACTGCGGGCGGCCGGTCCAGAAGTGGTGGACGGCGAGGCCCGCCGCGACCAGCAGCAGCACGCCGAGCGCGGCCAACGCCCGGGGTTCGAGTCCGCAGCGGCCCCGCAGCCACAGCGGCCACCGCTCCCCCGCGGCGAGCCGGGCCCGCCGCCAGGCCGGGAGCCGCTCGCCGGGCGGCGCGTCGTCGGGTCGCGGATCGTCGGGTGGCCGGTCGTCGGCGCGGGCCCGCGGCACCACCCGCCAGCCCTGCGCCGGCACCGTCAACGGCCCTGTCGCCCAGGTCAGTTCGGGCGAGAACAGCGCCTCGGCCCTCGCCCGCAGCGCGGCCTGCCGCCGGGCCCGCTTGCGCCCCGGGCCACTGCGGCCACCGTCGCCAGGACCTCGGCCGGCCGCCGGGCCTCCGGTCCGCGCCGTCCGTCTGCTTCTCGTCTCCATGTGCCGGACGGTAGAGCCGATTCCGGGGGCACGGGCGAAGGGGGCGGATTCCTGTGGACGACCGGGACGTTGTGGATAACTCGGTCACTCGTGTGGGCTAGCGAGGGGCGACCACCGCGCCGAGCAACCCGGGCCCGGTGTGCGCGCCCAACACCGCGCCCACCTCGCTGACATGCATCTCGACCAGCCCGGGCAGCCGCTGCCGCAGCCGCTCGGCCAGCGCCGCCGCCCGCTCCTCCGCCGCCAGGTGGTGTACGGCCACGTCCACGGGCCCGCTGCCCGCGTGCTCGACCGCCAACTCCTCGAGCCGCGCTATGGCACGCGAGGCGGTGCGCACCTTCTCCGTCAACTCGATGCGGCCGTCGGCCAGTTCGAGCAGCGGCTTGACGGCGAGCGCGGAGCCGAACAGCGCCTGCGCGGTGCCGATCCGGCCGCCGCGACGCAGGTGTTCCAGGGTGTCCACGTAGAAGTAGGCGCGGATCGCCTCGGCGCGCTTGCGCGCGCACGCCACGGCCTCATCGAGGGACGCGCCGGTGGCCGCCGCCTCGGCGGCGGTCAGCACGCAGAAGCCGAGCGCCATGGCGACCACCCCGCTGTCCACCACGCGCACCGGGATCGGGGACTCGCGGGCGGCGAGCAGTGCCGCGTCGTGGGTGCCGGAGATCTCGGCGGACAGGTGCAGCGAGACGACGCCCTCGGCGCCGGCGTCGGCCGCGGCGCGGTAGGCGGCGGCGAAGGTCTCCGGGCTCGGCCGGGAGGTCGTCACGGGCCGCCGCTGCTGCAGCGCCTCGGCGAGCCGCCGCGCCGAGGTCTCGGTGCCGTCCTCCAGTGCCTCGTCGGCGAGCACGACGGTCAGGGGCACGACGGTGATGTCGTGGCGGACGACCGCCGCGGGTGGCAGATAGGCGGTGGAATCCGTGACGATGGCGACAGAGCGGGGCATAGACGCGAGCGTACCGGCCCTGGCGGGCCGGGAAGTCACCACGGTCCTGAGGACGGCGACCTCCGCGGCCGGCGCTCCGCGCCGGTTTTTTCCCCCCGCCCTTTCACGCGCTGCGCGCGGGGACGGCCCTGCGGGCCGGGGCTGTGGCGGCTGCGCCGTGGCGCTCCGCGCGGGGATTTCCCCCACCCACCCGCCCTTTTTCGCGCTTCGCGCGGGGTGGCGGGCCGAACCGCGCTGCGCGCGGTGCACGGCCCGCCAGGGCCAAGGACCCGCGGCGGC
>NZ_JBHXFJ010000087.1:0-26155 GCF_042722465.1 Streptomyces sp. NPDC127098 | reverse complement strand
GGCCCTGAGACAACAGACGAAGGCTTGGAAGACACGACAACAGACTCCCACCAACGAGCCCGCCGCACCCACAGAACTAACGAAAAGATCAGTAGTCGGGGTGTCGCTCGTATGGTGGGGCCATGGAAGGCCGTCGGGGCGGGATGGTGTGGTCCGAGCGCCGGCTCGCCTCGCGGATGTGCCCAGAGTGTCAGAACTCCCCGCGCGGGCTTTCGCCTTCGGGGGTACTGAAGCAGGCCGAGGCAAGGTTCACTGAGAGGCGCGGTTCCCCACGAGTCCTGCCGGGCAGCTCTACGTTGACCGCGTACTCGATGTCAGGGTTCTCCAGGAGAACCCGTGGCGTTCGGTCGGCATTGTTCAGCTCGCCATCCTCGACGACCTCCCAACCGCGGTTGATGAGTTCGTCCCTAAGCTGTGCCATCCCCGTTTCGAGGGTCTCGGCTGAAACTCCTCGGACAGACCAGGCGTGGTACACCGTGTAGAGACGTTCCCGGTCTGGGTCTTCCTCGCAGAGGTCGATGCCTGGTCCTGGTTCGGACACCTGCCCTTGAATTTCCGTCAGATCCAGGAGCATGCTGGATAGCTCGCGCGTTTCCTGGCGAGCATCTTCCACGGATTTCACCGTGTACGGCGAGTCCCGCTGCGTATCCTCATTGGCCACAGCGGCGCACCCGGCCGTTGTAAGGGTCGCGAGCGTGAGAGCCATGGCACCGACGTGCTTGGCGCCGATCGTTCCGCATCGCCTGTCACCTTTCGTCATTCGAGTTCCACTTCGTCATATAGTCCCATGACCACGCGCGACTGGTTCTTGAGGCTTGCCGAACGGTCATTCCAGTATGCGCCGTGCTCATTCGCGTCTGTGACCATGATGTTCCCGCCGAAGCTCTCCATCGAGGGCACCTGCGGAAGAATGCCGACGTCAAGGTACGGGAGACCGGTCCTGCTTACTTCAAGGTCGATGTCGATGGCATCGCCTCCCAGAAACGGCGCCCCAAGGGCGGGAACCGGATCGTCCATCGTGCTGCCTGCCATTGCCCAGACATGATGGCGGCCGACTCCGAGCTCCTCCGCGCTATTCACGAGCATGCCCGGACTGCCGGCGACCACGATGTCGTCGGCTCGGAAGGCGTCGTCCCGGGAAGCAGCACCGATGACGGTACTTCCGTAACTGTGTCCGATCACCGTGGTATGTGCGGCGTCCGGACCCTGATGTGACGCATTAATTCCGTCCATGAAGCGGGACAGGGCGGGAGCGCCCTCCTCGGCATAGGAAACCGATGTCGCATCTGAGAACAAGGCGTCGCCCTCGCGGAACGGATAGGCGTTGTCGGGCGCGTCGTATCCGAGCCAAGTGATGGTGGCGAGGCTCTCATCGAAAACATCTGCGTTACCTTGTCTCCAGAGCCGCACCATCCTCGTGATATCGCTTTCAATCCCGGCCAGGTCGGCACCGGTGCCGGGCACGTAGACCGCCGTGTGCCTGGCCGTGTCCGGGTTGCCGTTGGCGATGATGGCGCGTCCGTCGCCTTCGGCGCTGAAGTCGAGGAGGTAGGCCTCGGGAAGTCCTTCAGCGCCGGTCTGGTCGAAGCGGTTCTGGATGCTTCGCATTCCGCCCAATACGGCTTCCAGTCGTTCTCGCTCCGCGTTCCACGCGGGCCACTCGGGTGAGCGGAACTCGCCATCCATCAGCACGGGCCTGCGGTGGATGCCGGTGTCGGATGGCGACGGTTCCTGCGCCAGGTGCTCGGTCAATTGGTCGCTGAGCCGCGCGTACTCCATCTCCAGCAGACCTCGGTTCGCCGTGTCGCGTACCTCGGCGGGCAGGCCGTCCAACGCACCGATACGTTCGGGGAAGAGCGCGAGGAGCGCGTCACGCTCGCGTTGTCCCAGGCCGGCCCACCAGTCGCGGTTCTCGGTCGGTCTCTGGCCCTCCGGGATCTGGGAGGCGTCCAGCACATCGTCCATCGCTCCGGTGACGACCTCGGTGTCGGCGGCCGCGTCGGCCCACATGGCACGGGTGACGTCCGGTCCGTTCGAGGTCTCCAACTCGGCCAGCGTGCCGGCGTACTCCGCGTCCACCGCGTTGGCTCCGGCGAGGATGTCGGCGATCCGGCTGGCAAGGCGCTGCGCCTCGGCCTGGTGCGGATTGGCGTAGGCGTCCAGGGACGGATGCACCGGCGTCCTGGAGGTGGCCGTGCCGCCCGAGGCGGTGCCGGTATCGCGCTCGACCGCCGGGTAGGTGACGCTGCCGTCGTCGCCGACCTGGAAGCCGTACTCCGCCGCCTCGTCCAGAACGGCTCGGAGGCGTCGTTGGGCCTCGCCGAGCTCCTGGGCGAGTCCGTTGAGCGCCGTCTCGACCAGTCCGCACTCGACGCGCGCGTATTCGAAGTTGTCGGCCAGCTGGGTGAGCTGTGTGACGACCTCGTTGGCCGTCTCGCCCTCCTGGGCGTTCGTCCGGACGACGGCCAGCATCTGTCGGTCGACCGACTCCCAGGAGTCGCGGGCCGAGCGGCTGGCCTGCCCCCAGTGACTGGCCTGCACTGGCAGCCGGGCCAGTTGCAGATCACGCAGCACCGGGAGGGTGATCACCAGGCGCCCTCCGGTTGTGGCCGCGCCCATTCGGGGAGTTGGGTGGCGCGTTCCACGGACTGCCGGGCGTCCGCCTCGGTGGCCTCGAAGTCGCCGGCGGCACCGGCGAGGCCGGCAGCCAGGCCGTCGCACCGCTGCCGGACGCTGGTCAGCCGCTCGGCCCAACTGCCCCGCACCCGCCGCAGCGCTGCGGCGGAGGCGAGCCCGTCAAGACCGCGCAACGGGTCGTCGTCCTCCGGACGGAGGTTGCGCAGGGTGGTGTCCAGCTGCTCGACGAGCGTGCTGGCCTGGCCGGCGAGTTCGCGCAGCACAGCGGAGTCGACGCGGAGGTCGACTGCGGCCTCACTGGGTTCCAACGGGCGTTCCTCCCCCTCCCGGACGTGAATCGGGATGAAGGTAGCAGCAGGGGTGGCGGTGCCGCCTGAGTATGAATACTCAGGCGTGAGAGGCGGTTGCCTGGTGTAGTTGGGGATTAACTAAGCTGGGCGGGCTTGTGCCTGATGGTGTGGAGGGGGCGGTGGCGTGGCGAGCTTCGAGGACTACACGCACGAGCAGCTGACACAGCTGCTCGCGGGGGCGGATCCCGAGCAGCTGACGACTCGGGCGGACGTGCTGCTGGCGATGGCGACGGCGCTGAACGGCGCCGACAAAGAGATCTTCGTCCGGATGAGCAAGGTCGAGTGGCAGGGCGAGGGCGCCGAGGCGTTCCGTACCTGGGGACGGCATCTGGTGGAGCAGTCCGTCGTGCTGGCCGACTACGCGCGAACAGTCGGCAACGCGATGCAGGACGCCGGCCAAGCGCTGCACGAGGCGCGGGCGACGATGCCGCCGGTGCCGGAGCGACCGGCACCGCTCACCGACCAGGCGATCTCTCTGCCTGCCGAGGAGTTGGAGCGGCAGGAAGCTATCCGAGTCCTGGAAAGCCTCTCCCAGAAGTACGAGACGGTCGCGGGGAACATGGCGGCGGCCGACGAGCCTCAGTTCCGGCCGATAGAGGGATTCTCCCGAATCGAGGAGGAGAATCGGCCCTGGGCATCAGGGGAAACCCACGGCTCGGCACGACCGGAGGCGTCGGTGGGACACGGCTCCACCAGCGAGACGAGGTCGGTGCCAGGGGAATGGATTGGTACGGGTGGGCTCTCAACGGCGCCAGTACTGCGTGAGAGTCCAGCCACCTACGATCGGCCGGCGGGCGTGGCTCCGCCGTCACCAGCCGTCACCGAGAGCCAAATCGGCACCTCGCTGGACTCTATGGCACCCGTCGCGGAACGGCCGCTCCCTGCGGCTGAGCCCGCGCCGGCCGCTGGAGACGGTCGGCTGATCGGGGGTGGAGGTGCCGTCGCGCCCGAGCGAATGCCGCCGCCCACGACGGTGGGGCCGCTTCAGCATCTCCGGTTCCCCGCGTCGCCCCAAGCATCCCAGCCTGCCCCTTCGGGGCGATCGCCCGTCGGAGGCGGCGGCCCGGGGCAGGGGGTAACGCCTCGGCTTCCGCTGGCGCCCGCCCCGGAGGGGTATGCGGCAGGACGCCCAAGCGGCAGTGGGCCGGGGCCGGTTGGCGGCCGTCCGCCCCAATTCGGCGGGGCAGGTTCATGGGGCAGCCCAGCCGGCGGGGTACCGCGGGTGTCGACCGGCATTATCGGAGGTACGCCTCGACCACCGCAGAGCGCTGGGCGTGGCCTTCCTCCGAGTACGGCAGTGGGAGCGCAGACCGCGTTCGCCTATCGAGACCCGACGACTGGGCTGGTCCGCGGCCTCGGCGGAGTGCCTGTCATGAAGCGTCCAGGGGAGCCGAGCGGCCCGCCACAAGCGACCCCTGGCAATGAGGCACGGTATGCAGGTGGCCGCTCTCGTCGATCGAGACGAAGGCGCCAACAGGAATCGGACGACAGGCGTGGCGATGCACAGGGCAAGGACGGCTGAATAGATGTCGCAGATCAACCGCTCCGCTATGCGACGACGCCGATGGCTCGGTGTCGGGGCGCTTGTCGCGAGCCTGTGGTGTCAGGGCGGCATGGCCCCCCATGCGATGGCCGACGATGCGACGGCTTTCTGGCATCTGGATACCCTGCGGTCCGAGGAGATCTGGCAGCACACCCAGGGCGAGGGCATCACGGTCGCGGTCATCGACAGTGGAGTCGATGACTCAGTTCCCGAGTTGCGCGGGCGGGTCCTGGAAGGCGCTGACCTTAGCCCCGACCCCATGGGGGCTCACGTCGATGCCAACGGTCACGGTACGAACATGGCGTCGCTCATCGCCGGCACCGGTGCCGAGGGCGGCACCCGCGGGCTCGCTCCGGAGGCCACCATCCTCCCCATCCGAGTCATGGAGGGGATCGAGGGGACGCTGTCTGATGAGTTCGACTTCGGTGTCGAGGAGCGGTTGGGCGAGGCCATTGCCTACGCGGTCGAGGCAGGTGCCCAGATCATCAACGTATCCCTGAGCAAGTCGGAGTTGGGGATTGAGATCGAGGTCCTGGACGAAGCCTTGGCGCAGGCCGCGCGGCAGGACGTACTGATCTTCGCGGGTGCCGGCAACGATGGCGACGAGGGAGAACCCGTTGGCCTTCCCGCCACCCGGGAGGGGGTGGTGGCCGTTGCGGCGGTCGATCCGGACGGCGGGCGTGCCGCGTACTCGTCCGCCGGTCCGCAGGTGGCGCTCGCCGCGCCGGGCACCGATTTGTCGCAGCGATGCGAGATCGGAAATGCCGAGATGTGCCTGGGGCGAGGCACGAGCCAGGCCACCGCCATCGCCTCCGCGTCCGCCGCGCTCATCTGGTCGGCGAACCCGGACTGGACGAAGAACCAGGTCCTTCGCGCGATGATCGAGACCGCCGACGGGAATGGGCAGCGGGACGAGTACGTGGGGTACGGGGTGATCGACCCGGCTCGCGTGATCGTGGATGGGGAGGGCGATCCGGGGGATCCGGACGTGAACCCGTTGTTCGAGGACTATGAGGCGTCGCTCAGCCCGCCCGTGTCGCCGGAGCCGCAGGTGGAGGAGCCGGAGGTTCCGCCGGACGCGGCTGAGGCCGAGGAACAGCCGGGCGTGGCCGCTGAAGAGGGCGACGGCGGCGGCTGGCCCGTCGCCGCCGGTGGCGGCGTGGCCGCAGTTGTGGCGGGTGTCGTCGCGTGGGTCGTGTGGCGGAGCCGGCGGCGGCAGCGGTTGGGGACGGTGTATGTCGGGGCCGCGCCGCCGCCGGACCAGGGATGAGTCCGAGGTAGGGGTCAGACGCCGGGGCTGACGGAGCTCATGTTGAAGTCCGGGATCCGCAGCGCCGGCATCGCCGTGCGGGGGAAGTACTCGCCCCACTCGCGTGACCGGCACACCTCCGTCGCGCCGGCCGCCGTGGCGCGGGCCAGCACGTCCACGGGGGACTCGTTGAAGCGGAAGTTGGTGACCACGCCCGTCACCTCCCCGTTCTCGACGAGGTAGACGCCGTCCCGCGTGAGCCCGGTCAGCAGCAGCGTCTTGGGGTCGACGGTGCGGATGTACCAGAGCGAGGTGATCAACAGGGCGCGCTCGGTCGACGCCACCAGGTCGTCGATCGTGCCGGTGCCGCCCGCGTCCAGCAGCAGGTTGTCGACCAGCGGGGCGACCGGCAGGTCGGTGAGGCCTGCGGTGAAGCGGCTGGTCGGGAGCTGGGTGAGGACGCCGTCCCGCATCCAGTCGGTGCGGGTGAGCGGCAGGCCGTTGTCGAAGACGGAGGTGGCGGGGGAGAAGCCGCCGCCCGAGGAGTGGGCGATGGCGAAGGGGGCGGTCTCCAGGCCGCGGGCCGTCGGGTCGCTGTAGAGGGTGACCGGCAGTTGGGCGAGTCGTTCGCCGACGCGCGTGCCGCCGCCCGCCTTGCTGAAGACGGTGCGGCCCTCGTGCGCGTCGCGGGCGTCCGACATCCAGTGCTGGTAGATCAGCAGGTCGGCGACCGAACTCGGCGGCAGCAGCGTCTCGTAGCGGCCGGCCGGTAGTTCCACGCGGCGCTCGGCCCAGGCCAGGCGGCGGGCGAGGCCGGCGTCGAGGGCCGCCGGGTCCACGTCGGTGAAGTCGTGGGTGGGGACCGTGACGAAGGACGAGCGGGAGCCGTCGGCCGACTTGGCGTTGAGTTCGGCGGAACCGGCCGGCTGGTCGTGGCGCAGCCGGAGGCCCGTGGAGGTGCCCAGGTAGCTGGAGACGACCTCGTGCTGGGCGAAGCCGAAGAGCCGGCGGCCCTCCGCGGCGGCGCGCGCGAACGTCTCGCCGAGCGCGGGCGCGAACGCGGCGAACACCTCGGGCGAGGTCTCGGCCGGCGGCTCGGTGAAGCCGGGCGACGCGGGCACGTCCGCGACCAGCGGCTGCGCGTCCTCCGCCGAGGGCGACTGACGGGCGGCCTCCTCGGCGGCCCGCACCAGCGGCTCCAACTCGTCGTCCGTCACGGCGGTGCGGGACACCACGCCGGACGAGGTGCCCTGCGCGCCGTCGACCGTCGCGATCACGGTCAGCCGGCGGCCGCGCGTCACGCCGTTGGTGGTCAGCGCGTTGCCCGCCCAGCGCAGGTTGGCGGACGACGCCTCGTCGGCGATCACCACGGTGCCGTCGGCCCGCGAGAGTTCCAGGGCGCGCTCGACGATCTCGTGCGGTCTGCTGGTGCTCATCGGCCGGACTCCTGGGTGGTGTTGAGGATGTTGATCTGTCGGAAGAGGGCGGAGGGGCAGCCGTGCGAGACGGCCGCGGCCTGGCCGGGCTGGGCCTTGCCGCACATGAACGTGCCGCCCAGCACGTACGTCTGCGGGCCGCCGACGGCCGTCATCGCGCCCCAGAAGTCGGTGGTGGTGGCCTGGTAGGCGACGTCCCGCAGCTGCCCGGCGAGGCGACCGTTCTCGATCCGGTAGAAACGCTGTCCGGTGAACTGGAAGTTGTAGCGCTGCATGTCGATCGACCAGGAGCCGTCGCCGACGACGTAGATCCCGCGCTCGACGTCGGAGATGAGCCCGGCCGTGTCGGGCCCGTCGGCGGCTGGCTGGAGCGAGACGTTGGCCATCCGCTGCAGCGGCACGTGCGAGGGGGAGTCGGCGAACGCGCAGCCGTTGGAGCGCTCGAACCCCTGCAACCTGGCGATCCTGCGGTCCATCTGGTAGCCGACGAGGGTGCCGTCCTTCACGATGTCCCAGGACTGGGTCTGCACGCCGTCGTCGTCGTAGCCGGTGGTGGCCAGGCCGTGCTCGACGGTGCGGTCGCCCGTCACGTTCATGATCGGCGAGCCGTACTTCAACGTGCCGAGCTTGTCGAAGGTGGCGAAGGAGGTGCCCGCGTAGGCCGCCTCGTAGCCCAACGCCCGGTCGAGCTCGGTGGCGTGGCCGATCGACTCGTGGATGGTGAGGAACAGGTTCGACGGGTCGATGACGAGGTCGTACGCGCCGGGCTCGACCGAGGGCGCGGCCATCTTCTCGGCCAACAGGCTCGGGATCTCGGCCAGTTCGCTGTCCCAGTCCCAGCCGGTGCCGGTCAGGTACTCCCAGCCGCGGCCGGCCGGCGGAGCCAGCGTCCGCATCGTGTCGAACCGGCCGCTACCCGCGTCAACCGACGTCGCGGTCAGCTCGGGCAGCACCCGCACCCGCTGCTGGGTGGTGACGGTGCCGGCGGTGTCCGCGTAAAACTTGTTCTCCTGGACGGCCCACAGCCGGGCGTCCACATGGGTCACGCCCTCGCCCGCCAGCAGCCGCTCGCTCCACTCGGCGAGCAGCCCGGTCTTCTCGGCGTCCGGGATGTCGAAGGGGTTGACCTCGTAGGACGAGACCCACGTCCGCTCGCCGTGCGAGGGCTCGGGCGCCAGCTCGACGCGTTCGTCCGAGCCGGCCGCCGCGATGATCTTGGCGGAGAGCCTGGCCATCTCCACCGCCTGCGCGGCGACCCGGGCGGCGCCGTCCATCGTCAGGTCGACGCCGGAGGCGAAGCCCCAACTCCCGCCGTGCACCACGCGCACCGCGTACCCGGTGTCGATGGTGTCCTCGGAGCCGGCCGGCCTGGCGTTGCGCAGCAGCCAGTTGGCGCTGCGCACGCGCTCGAAGCGGAAGTCGGCGTGCTCGGCCCCCAACGCCCGCGCCCTGGCCAGTGCCGCGTCGGCCAACTGGCGCAGGGGAAGCGCGAGGAAGGATTCGTCGATGGATCTTGGCACGATCTCTCCTGTTCGTCGGCTCACCGGCCGCCAGGTGCCACCGTCGCGGCCGGTGTGGCGGGGGTGTCGCCCCCGGGCACCGATCATGCCTGGTGGCGGGCCCGGTGCCCAGGGGGTGTCGGCCTGGTCGAGGGGTGTTTCCGGGCCGAAAACAGCTGTAGACATCCCACAGTGCGGCGGCGAGGTGCCTGTCGCGGCCCGCTCCTCGCCCCCGCTGGGTGGGGCACTAGGTTTGTACAGAGCACACGACTGAGAAAGAGGTGGTCCCTTGAGCCGCTCGGTACTGGTCACCGGAGGCAACCGCGGGATTGGCCTGGCCATCGCCCACGCGTTCGCCGAGGCCGGCGACAAGGTCGCCATCACGTACCGCTCCGGGGAGCCCCCGCAGGAGCTCGTCGAGCTCGGATGCCTGCCGGTCAGGTGCGACATCACCGAGCCCGAACAGGTGGAGCAGGCATACAAAGAGATCGAGGAGAAGCACGGCAAGGTCGAGGTGCTGGTCGCCAACGCCGGCATCACCCGTGACCAGTTGCTGCTGCGGATGTCCGACGAGGACTTCACCGCCGTCCTCGACACCAACCTGACGGGCACCTTCCGGGTCGCCAAGCGCGCCGCCCGCGGCATGCTGCGCGCCAAGGCGGGGCGGATCGTGCTGATCTCCTCGGTGGTCGGCATGATGGGCGCGGCCGGCCAGGCCAACTACGCCGCCTCCAAGGCGGGGCTGGTCGGATTCGCCCGCTCCCTGGCGCGCGAGCTCGGCTCCCGCGGCATCACCTGCAACGTCGTCTCGCCCGGCTGGGTGGACACCGACATGGCGAGGGCGGTGAGCGAGGAGCGGCGTGCCGAGGTGATGGCCAACGTGCCGCTCGGCCGCTACGCGCAGCCGGAGGAAGTGGCCGGCGTCGTCCGCTTCCTGACCTCGGACGCCGCCGCGTACATCACTGGAGCCGTCATCCCGGTTGACGGCGGATTGGGCATGGGTCACTGACATGAGCGGACTTCTCGCGGGCAAGCGGGTGCTGGTCACCGGTGTTCTCACCGAGTCGTCGATCGCCTTCCACGCCGCGAAGCTGGCGCAGGAGGAGGGCGCCGAGGTGGTGCTCACCGGCTTCGGACGGCTGAGCCTGGTGGAGCGGATCGCCAAGCGGCTGCCCAAGCCGGCGCCGGTGATCGAGCTCGACGTGCAGAACCGCGAGCACCTGGCCGGCCTGGCCGACGCGGTCGCCGAGCACCTGGGCGAGGGCATCGGCCTGGACGGCGTGGTGCACTCCATCGCGTTCGCGCCGCAGGACGCGCTGGGCGGGAACTTCCTCAACACCGAGTGGGAGTCGGTCGCCACGGCGGTCGAGGTGTCCGCGTACTCGCTGAAGTCCCTGACCATGGCGCTGCTTCCGCTGCTGGAGCAGCGGGGCGGCTCGGTGGTCGGCATGGACTTCGACGCGCAGGTGGCCTGGCCGAAGTACGACTGGATGGGCGTCTCGAAGGCGGCGCTCGAGGCGACGTCGCGGTACCTGGCGCGTGACCTGGGTGGGAAGAACGTCCGCGTCAACCTGGTCTCGGCGGGCCCGATCAAGTCGATGGCGGCGAAGTCGATCCCGGGCTTCGAGGAACTGGCCGACGTGTGGAACAACCGGGCGCCGATCGGGTGGGACCTGTCCGACCCGGAGCCGGCGGCGCGGGGCGTGGTGGCGCTGCTGTCCGACTGGTTCCCGAAGACGACGGGCGAGATCGTGCACGTCGACGGCGGCGTCCACATGATGGGTGCGTGAACGCTACGCGCTCGGCGTAGGCCGCGGCCGGCCAGGCCCGGGCACCGGCGCGCTCCGCGCGCCCGGTGACCCGGGCCTGTGGCCGTGCCGCGCCCACCCACGGCGGGTGGCCTTGCGCGGCACGGGCCGCGTGGCGCCCGGCGGCGCAGCCGCCGCAGGCCCGGCCCGCACACCGCGCGGAGCGCGGTGGCGGCGCAGCCACCCGCCACCCACTCCGCGCGAAGCGCGGAAAAGGGTGGGCGGGTGGGGAAAACCCGGCATGAAACGCTTGGGCGAGGACCGGCGACGCAGCCGCCGCACCTGGCCGCCAGGCCGGGCTCCGCGCGGTGCGGGAGGTCGCGTGGCCGCCCACCCGCGCGCAGCGCCAAAGGGGGCGGGTGGGCGGGGAAAACCCGGCGCGGAGCGCCGGGTGTCGGGCCGGCCGTCAGGCCAGGGCGCGGCACGTCAGCGCGTAGGAGCCCGCCTCGGTCGCCGCCGTCGTCGCGTCCGCCGCGCGGATCGCGTCGACGACGGGGGAGTGGTCGGCCAGGGTGTCGGCCCGCATCTCCAGGCGTCCCACGTCATCCCGCAGGAACGCCCGCACCACGCCGCCCAGGTCCGCGTAGAGCGCGATCAGGACCTCGTTGTGCGAGGCGCCGACCACCGCCGTGTGGAAGGTGGCGTCCGCCTCCACGAAGCGTTCCAGGTCGCCGCTGGTCCACGCCTCCGCGCGGCGCACGAGCAGCGCGTCGAGCTGCCGCAGGTCGCGTTCGGTGCGGCGGCGCGCGGCGAGCGCGGCGGCCTGGGCCTCCAGCGCGCTCCGCACCTCGGCGACGTCCCGCCGCGGGGCGTCCGCGAAGCGACGCTGCATGACGCCGGCGAGCTCGCTGGTCGCGATCACGTAGGTGCCGGAGCCCTGCCTGATGTCGAGCAGTCCGTTGTGGGCGAGGGCCCGGATCGCCTCGCGGACGGTGTTCCTGGCCACCCCGAGCCGGGCGACCAATTCGGGCTCGGTGGGGATGCGGGAGCCCACCGGCCACTCGCCCGAGGTGATCTGCTGGCGGAGTTGGCTGATGACCTGGTCCGCGAGGGCGGAACGGCGGGGCGCGCTCAGTGACATGGCTCTCCCGGGAATCCGCGAATCCCGTCATCGGGATTCATCCCATGATTCTATGATGCTATCCATGGAGTCGACGAAGGACGACCGTACCCTCCACACCCGCTCACCAGAACCGCCCCCCATAGCCCGCGCCGCGGCGCCGCCGCTGCTGGTCGTCGGCCTGGCGCTCGCGGCGTTCAACCTCCGGCCGGCCCTGGCCAGCATCGGGCC
Organism: Streptomyces sp. NPDC127098; assembly: GCF_042722465.1. Taxonomy (NCBI): domain Bacteria; kingdom Bacillati; phylum Actinomycetota; class Actinomycetes; order Kitasatosporales; family Streptomycetaceae; genus Streptomyces; species Streptomyces sp. NPDC127098. The sequence continues at coordinate 14,342 of NZ_JBHXFJ010000087.1, read as the reverse complement.
GCTGCTGCCCGAGATACGCGACGGGCTCGCCATGAACGGCGCCGTCGCCGGCCTGCTCACCTCCGTTCCCGCGCTCTGCTTCGCCGTCTTCGGCGTCGCCGCACCCCGCCTCGCCCGCCGCCACGGCCTGCCCACCGTGCTGGTCGCCGGCCTCGCCGCCCTCGCGGCCGGCCTCGCGCTCCGTGCCCTCGCCGGCTCGACCCCGGTCTTCCTCGTCACCAGCACCCTCGCGCTGGCCGGCGTCGCCATCGGCAACGTGCTCATGCCGGTAGTGGTCAAGGAGTACTTCCCGGACCGCATGGGCACCATGACCGGCCTCTACTCCATGTCGCTGTCCTTCGGCGCCGCCTGCGCCGCCGGACTCAGCGTCCCCCTGGCCAGTGCCCTGGGCGACGACTGGCGCCCCGGGCTCGGCTTCTGGGCGCTGCCCGCGGCGGTCGCCGTCCTGCCCTGGCTCGCCGCACTGCCCCGCACCCGCCGCTCGCGCCGCACCGGCGCGGCGGCGACCCGGGGCGAGCCGACCGGCGGCCCCGCCCTCGCCGCGCCCCGGCTGGCCCGTTCCGGCACCGCCTGGGCCCTCGCCGTCTTCTTCGGCCTCCAGGCCACCGCCGCCTACGTCACCCTCGGCTGGAGCCCTCAGATCTACCAGGACGCCGGCGTGTCGGCCGGCACCGCGGGTGTGCTCGCCGCCGTCATCATCGGCCTCGGCGCCCCGATCGGCTTCCTCCTGCCGCCGATCGCCGCCCGCATGCGCCACCAGGGGCCGCTGGTCGCCGTACTCGGCGCGTGCGGCCTCGCCGGCTACGCCGGTCTCTGGCTGGCACCGGCCGGCGGCGCCTGGCTGTGGGCGATCCTCCTCGGCCTCGCCAACTGCTCGTTCCCCGTCGTCCTCACCATGATCGGGATGCGCTCGCGGACCCCCGGGGGCGTCGCCAGACTCTCCGCCTTCGCACAGAGCATCGGCTACCTCATCAGCGTCCCCGGACCGCTGCTCGTCGGCACCCTCAACGAGGCCACCGGAGCCTGGCACGCCCCGCTGGGACTGATGGTGACCCTGATGCTGGTCCAGATCGTCGTCGGCTTCCTGGCCGGCCGGGACCGGTGCGTCGAGGACGACGGCTGAGTGCGACACTTGAGCCATGCCAGCGCTCGATCCCAACCCCACCGGCGGCCAGCGCAAGCTGCTGCTCATCCTCGGCGCCATGCTGGGCATCAGCATCGTCATCGCGGTGATCGCCACCATCGCCTCCCCCTGACCGGGGGCCGCCCGGCCGGGCCGCGCGGCCATGGTGGTGCCAGCACCACCATCCCCTAGGGGGCCAGGTTCAGGGGCGACTGGGTGGCTCACCGGATGGGCCGGGGCCGGCCGCCTCCCTAGGTTGGTGACACGATCCGAGAGACATCGGATCCGACCTTCGACGCATGGAGGCGACGAGCGTCATGTCCGCCCGAGTAGACCGTTCCGGCATGGAGATCCGCCTGCGCTGGTGGGCCCTGGTGCTTCCGGCGGCCGCCTTCGGGGCACTGTTGCTGTTGCTGGTGGCCGGGCCCCAGGCGGACGCCGCCGAGCAGCCGATGCCGGTGACCCAGCTGATCGACCACGTGCAGGCGTGGCTCCCGTGACCCCGTGCGGGCGGATCGTGCGCTGGGGGAGCGATCCGCAGGTCGCCCGCCCGGGTGGGTATCCCAACCCCCCGCGACCCACTGCGCGTTTCATGCGAAGCTGGGGCACATGAGCGTCGATGTTCCGCGCAGGATCGTTCTCCTCCGACACGCCAAGGCCGACTGGCCGCAGGTGTCCGATCACGACCGTCCCCTCGCCGACCGCGGCCGGAAGGACGCGCCCGTCGCAGGGCGCTGGCTCGCCGGGGCCGGCATCAGCCCCGAACTGACCCTCTGCTCCACCGCCGTCCGCACCAGGGAGACCTGGAAGCTGGTCGCCCCCGAGTTGCCGCAGCGGCCCAGGACCGTCTACGAGGAGCGGCTCTACGAGGCCAGCCTCGGTGAGCTGATCGCCCTGGTCAACGAGGTCGACGACGAGATCAGAAACCTGATGATCGTCGGCCACAACCCCGGCGTCCACGCCCTCGCGGACGCCCTCGCCGGTGACGCGGAGGGCGACAGCCTCGCCCGGATGAACCGCTCCGGCTACCCGACCTCGTCCATCGCCGTGCTGAGCGTCACCGGCGACTGGAAGTCCGTGGAACACGGCGTGGCCACCCTCGCCGCGTTCTGGTCCCCGCACCAGGCCTGAGGCCGGGGCGCCGGGCTCGCCCGCCGTGCGGCGCACCGGCCGTTGAGCCGACAGGCAGGCGGGCCAGCGGGGCGGACGGCGGCGAAGCCGCCTCGCTGGCCCGTGCCGCCCGTCCGCTCAGCCCGAGCGGCTAACTCTCCGCGTCCGCCGCCTCGACCTCTTCGCGGGTGATCCCCAGCAGATAGAGCACGGTGTCCAGGAACGGGACCGTCACCGCCGTGTCGGCGGCCTCCCGCACCAGCGGCTTGGCGTTGAAGGCGACCCCGAAGCCCGCCGCGTTGAGCATGTCCAGGTCGTTGGCACCGTCGCCGATCGCGACGGTGCGCGACAGCGGCACCCCGGCCTCGGCGGCGAAGGTCCGCAGCAGCCGGGCCTTGCCCGCCCGGTCCACGATCTCGCCGGTCACCCGGCCGGTGAGCTTGCCGTCGACGATCTCCAGCGTGTTGGCCGCCGCGAAGTCCAGACCGAGGTGGTCCTGGAGCGCGTCCGTGACCTGGGTGAAGCCGCCCGAGACCACGCCCACCTGGCAGCCGAGGCGCTTGAGGGTACGGATCAGGGTGCGCGCGCCCGGGGTCAGCCGCACCTCGGCCCGCACCTTGTCGACCACCGACTCGTCGAGGCCGGCCAGCAGCGCCACCCGGGCGTGCAGCGACTGCTCGAAGTCGAGCTCGCCCCGCATCGCCGCCGCCGTGACCGCCGCGACCTCCTCCTCGCAGCCGGCGTGCGCCGCGAACAGCTCGATGACCTCGTCCTGGATGAGGGTCGAGTCCACGTCCATCACGACCAGGCGCGGCGCCCGGCGGGCGAGCCCCGAGTCGACCACCGCCACGTCCACCGCCAGCGCCGCGGCCTCGGTGGCCAGCGCGGTGCGCAGCCGGGCCGTGTCCACCCCGGAGACGTCGAACTCGACGGCCGTGACCGGGTACTTCGCGAGCCGGAAGATCCGGTCGATGTTGCCGCCGGCGCCCGTTATCCGGGCCGCGATGGCCCCGGTGACCTCGGCCGTCAGCGGATTGCCGAGCACCGTCACGTGCGACCGCCCGACGCCGCGCGCCGGGTTGTCGCCGGTGCCGGAGATGATCTCCGCCTGCAACCGCATCGACTCGGCCCAGCCGTGCACGGTGGCCCGCAGCCCGCCCTCGGTGCCCGAGGCCGCCGACGGCGCCGTCACCAGCGCGCACAGCGTGATCCGGCCGCGGGTGACGACCTGCTCGATGTCGACGACGTCCACCCCGAAGCCGGCCAGGGTCCGGAACAGGCCGGCGGTCAGCCCCGGACGGTCCTTGCCGAAGATCTTGACCAGGAGGGTGGGCACGTCCTGGGTGATCGGTTGCGCAGGCATCATGGTGCCGACCACGGTAGTCGCCCCTGGTGACAGCCTCATGTCGGGTCCGCCTCCTGGACGAGACGGAGAGATGAAGGTCACAGCCCCGCAGGCGCTCTGCACCAGCTTGGTGACAGCCGGGGGGCGACTGGCCCTTCCGGGCCCGAGCCTGGAATAGTTCCCCCACGATGTTCGACCATCCCTAGACCTCCGCTCGGAGGTTGCTCGGGGGACAACTTTTGGGGCTGGAGTGCCGGAACTCGTACTCGAACTGAACGGCCAGACGTGGACTTTGGATCCGACCAGGTCATACACCCTGGGCAGAGACCCCCAAGGTGATGTGGTCCTGCAGGACTCCCGGGTCTCCTGGCGACACGCCGTGGTGCGCTGGGGGGGCCAGAGCTGGGTCCTGGAGGACCAGGGCAGCACGAACGGAAGCTACGTGCAGGGACAGCGCGTACAGCAGGTGCCGCTCGGCCCCGGCACCGTGATCCACCTGGGCAACGCGGCGGACGGCCCGCGCCTCACCTTCTCCGGCGCCGGGCAGCAGATACCCCAGCAGAGCTACGACGCGCAGTTCGCGGGGATGGGCGGCCAGCAGCCGGCACACGTCCCGGCCGCGCAGCCCGCCGGGATGCCGCAGCAGCAGCCGGCCGTGCCGCCCCAGCAGGGGTACGACCCGTCCGGGCGCGGCGGCCAGGGGGGCCACGGCGGCGGTGGCTTCGACGGCGGCGCGACCAGCCTGCACATGCTCACCGTCGGCAAGGTCACGCGCATCGGCCGTGCCCTGGAGAATGAGCTGGTCGTCAGCGACCTCCAGGTCTCCCGGCTGCACGCCGAGTTCCTCGCGCACCCCGACGGGCGCTTCGAGATCCGCGACATGGGCAGCCACAACGGCACCTATGTCAACGGCCAGCAGCTGCCCAAGAACGGCCGCCGCTACCTGGGCCAGAACGACACGGTCGGCATCGGCCACTCCACCTTCCGGCTGGTCGGCAACCAGCTCCAGGAGTTCGTCGACACCGGCGAGGTCTCCTTCTCCGCCCGCCACCTGACCGTCCAGGTCAACAACGGGCAGACCACGATCCTCAACGACGTCTCCTTCGGCGTCCCCGAGAAGTCGCTGGTCGGCGTCATCGGCCCCTCGGGCTCCGGCAAGTCCACGCTGCTGCGGGCCCTCACCGGCTACCGTCCGGCGACCTACGGCGAGGTCCTGTACGACCAGCGGAACCTCTACACCCACTTCGCCGAGCTGCGGAACCGCATCGGCCTCGTCCCGCAGGACGACATCCTGCACACCGCGCTGCCCATCAGGCAGGCGCTCCGGCTGGCCGCCAAGCTCCGCTTCCCCGGCGACGTCGGCGAGGCCGAGCGCAACGCCCGCGTCGAGGAGGTGCTGGCCGAGCTCAAGCTCAGCCCGCACGCCACCAAGCGGATCTCCTCGCTCTCCGGCGGTCAGCGCAAGCGCGTCTCGGTCGCCCTCGAGCTGCTGACCAAGCCGTCGCTGATCTTCCTGGACGAGCCCACCTCGGGTCTCGACCCGGGCATGGACCGCGACGTGATGCAGCTGCTGCGCAGCCTCGCCGACGACGGCCGTACCGTGCTGGTGGTCACCCACTCGGTGGCCGAGCTCGGGCTCTGCGACCGCGTGCTGGTGATGGCCCCCGGCGGCGGCGTCGCCTACTTCGGCCCGCCGGACGAGGCGCTGAACTTCTTCGGCTACGACAACTGGGCGGACGTGTTCTCGGCCTTCGAGAACTACCGCGACTTCGACTGGATGGGCCGCTGGCGCGGCTCGCAGCACTTCCAGATGTACGCCGCCGACGTGGACGCGGCGCAGCCGCAGGCCGCCCAGCACATCCAGCCGATGGCGGCCAGCCAGCAGAAGCGGCAGACCTGGGGCTCCCAGGTGTGGACGCTGATGCGCCGCTACGCCGCCGTCATCGTGGCCGACAAGGGCTTCCTCGGCCTCACGGTGGCGCTGCCCATCGTGCTGGGCGCGGTCTCGGCGGTCATACCCGCGGACTTCGGTCTCGGCTACGGCTCGCCGGAACGTGGCCTCCGCAACGGCGACGCCAGCATCATCCTGCTGGTGCTGGTCGTCGGCATGTGCTTCTCCGGCGCCGCCAACGCCGTCCGCGAGCTGATCAAGGAACGGGTGATCTACGAGCGGGAACGCGCCGTCGGCCTCTCCCGCTCCGCGTACCTGATGTCGAAGGTGTTCGTGCTCGGCATCGTCACCGTGCTCCAGGCGCTGATCCTCAGCGTCATCGGCTTCCTGCCCAGGGACATGCCCGCCGAGGGCGTCATCTTCGCGGACTCGCCCGCCGTCGAGATGACCCTGGTCCTGATGGCGCTCGGCTGCACCTCCATGATGATCGGCCTGGTGATCTCCGCGCTGGTGCGCACCTCCGAGATGACCATGCCGCTGCTGGTGATGATCTCCGTCGTCCAGCTGGTCTTCACCGGCGCCCTCTTCAAGGTGCACGGCACCCTGGGCGTGGAGCAGGTGGCCTGGCTGATGCCCTCCCGCTGGGCGCTGGCCGGCGTGGGCACCACGGCCGACCTCAACACCCTGACGGCCTCGGCGACCGAGGAGCCCGACCCCGACCCGCTGTGGAAGCACGAGGCCGGCTGGTGGCTGCTCGACGTGGCCATGCTGGGGGTCCTCGCCGTCATCTGCGGCTACCTGGTCATGAAGTTCCTGCGGCGCCACGAGCCCGAGGTCATGCGTAACTGACCGGCCCCCGTCACCGCATGCCAGGGCGGCGGGCGCCCCCGCAAGGAGGGCGCCCGCCGCCTTCGTGCGCGCCGAGGGGCGCGCGCCCGGGGCGCCCATCAGACCCGGGACCTAGGCCACGCGCCCCAGCGATCACCGGCGGCGGCCCGATCCACCACCCCACCCGCAGGCGTTACGGTCTGACCATGGCCCCCAGAACCGGGCTTGCGGCGGTGAGCGCCGCGCTGCTCGCCATGAACCGCACCCTCGAGGTCCGCGACGTGCTGCAGACCATCGTGCGCAGCGCCCGCGAGCTCCTCGACGCCCGCTACGCCGCCCTCGGTCTCCCCGACGGCAACGGCGGCTTCGCCCAGTTCCTCGTGGACGGCGTCAGCGACCGTCAGTGGAAGGCCATCGGCCCCCTGCCCCGGCAGCACGGCATCCTCGCCGCCATGCTCAGCGGCGGGGCCCCCGTCCGCCTCGCCGACGTACGCCAGGACCCGCGCTTCGAGGGCTGGCCCGCCGCCCACCCCGAGATGAGCGACTTCCTCGGCATGCCCATCGCGGACGGCGAGAGCGTCCTCGGCGCGCTCTTCCTCGCCAACAAGCGCTGCCCCCCGGGCCGCCGCCCACCCACCGGCTGCGCCTTCACCGCCGAGGACGAGGAGCTCCTGCGCCTCCTCGCCGAGCACGCCGCCATCGCCCTCACCAACGCCAGGCTGTACGAGCGCAGCCGCGAGCTCACCATCGCCGACGAGCGGGCCCGCCTCGCCCACGAGCTGCACGACGCCGTCGCCCAGAAGCTGTTCTCGCTCCGCCTCACCGCCCAGGCCGCGACCACCCTCATCGACCGCGACCCGACCCGCGCCAGGAGCGAGCTGCGGCAGGTCACCGCCCTCGCCGCCGAGGCCGCCGACGAGCTGCGCGCCGCCGTCATCGAGCTGCGCCCCGCCGCCCTCGACGAGGACGGGCTCGTCGCCACCCTGCGCGCCCAGATCCAGGTCCTCGACCGCGCCCACCCCGCCGGCGTCACCTTCGACTGCCAGGACCAGCGCGCCCTCCCCGCCCCGCAGGAGGAGGCCGTGCTGCGCGTCGCCCAGGAGGCCCTGCACAACGCCCTGCGGCACGGCACGCCCACCCGGGTGCGGGTGACGCTCTTCCGCCGGGGCACCGCGACGGTGCTCCGGGTGACCGACGACGGCACCGGGTTCGACCCCGAGGCCGTGCGCACCGCCGGCCGCCACCTCGGCCTGGTCTCCATGCGGGACCGGGCGGCGGCGGTGGGCGGATCGCTGACCGTGCAGTCGGCGCCCGGCCAGGGCACCGCGATCGAGATGGAGGTTCCCGGTGGCTGACGTCATCCGCGTGCTGATCGTCGACGACCACCAGGTCGTCCGCCGCGGGCTGCGCACGTTCCTCGAGGTGCAGGACGACATCGAGGTGGTCGGCGAGGCCGCCGACGGCGCCGCCGGCGTCGACCGGGCCGAGGAGCTGCGCCCCGACGTCATCCTCATGGACGTCAAGATGCCGGGCACCGACGGCGTCGAGGCGCTCGGCCGGCTCAGCGAGCTCGGCAACCCCGCCCGGGTGCTCGTCGTCACCAGCTTCACCGAGCGCCGCACCGTCATCCCCGCGCTGCGCGCCGGCGCCGCCGGCTACGTCCACAAGGACATCGACCCCGAGGCGCTGGCCGGCGCCATCCGCGCCGTCCACGCCGGCCACGTGCTGCTCCAACCGGAGGTGGCCGGCGCGCTGCTCGCCCAGGACTCGTCGGGCGGCGGCGCGGGCCGGGGCGGCTCGCTCACCGACCGGGAGCGCCAGGTGCTGGCCCTGATCGCCCGCGGCCGCTCCAACCGCGAGATCGCCCGCGCCCTGGTGCTCTCCGAGAAGACGGTGAAGACCCACGTGTCGAACATCCTGATGAAGCTGGACCTCGCCGACCGCACCCAGGCCGCGCTCTGGGCCGTCCGGCACGGGATCTCGGACGAGAACCGCCCCTGAACCACGGGCCCCTGGCGTCAACTTCACGCACTCCGCTACGCCGAACGTGCGTAACGGGCCGCCAGACCGTGCCGCCCGTCGCGACCGGCCGTTGTGCAGCGCGCGACCTCACGCCCAGGAAGTCGCGCAGAGCAACGTCCAGGAGGAACGAACCCATGATCACTGCCAGGAAGGCCGCCCTCGTGCTCGCCGCCACCGGGGTCACCCTCGGGGCCGCCGCCAGCTCCGCCTTCGCCGCCTCGTCCGACGCGGCCGGCTTCGCGGCGGGCTCCCCCGGCGTCGTCTCGGGCAACAACATCCAGGTCCCGATCGACATCCCCGTCCAGCTGGACGGCAACACGATCAACGTCGTCGGGCTCCTGAACCCCGCCTTCGGCAACGTCGGCATCATCCGCTGAGCCGTCGGGCACGCACCACACCGGTCCCCGGAGCCACCAGGCCCCGGGGACCGGCCGCGTTCAGCCCCGCTGCCGCTCCAACTCCTCGGCGTACGCGTTGTACGCCGCCACCCGAGCCCGCCGCGCCGCCCGCTCCACCGGGCGCAACACCCCCTCGCGCAGCGCCATCTGCCCCGCGCTCACCGCCGCCCCCGGCTCCGTCTCGGCCGCGATCTCCACCAGCGCCCCGACCCGCTGCGCCAACTCCAACACCCGCACCGCACGCGGCGGATAGCCGGGCGCCAGCACCTGCCGCCCCCGCTCCATCCGCGCCCGGTACGCCTCCAGCCTGGCCAGCGCCATCGGCCCGGCCCCCGCCACGTCGAGCCGCGTCAACTCCTCCGTGGCGTCCCGCAACACCTCGGCCAACTCCCGCTCCGCCTCCCCGAGCGTCGGCACGTCCGCCGGCGGCGCCTGCCGCACCGCCAGGCAACGCCACACCACCTCCGTCAACACGTCCCCGGCGGGACCCGCCTCGCTCACCTCGGGAACGAGCCCCACCCCCGCGCCCGAGGCCAGCACCGCCTCCTCGGCGTCCATCGCCGCCGCGTTGAACTCCGGCGGCCCGCACAGACCCAACGGGTGCCCGGGCCGCGGCAGCGCGATCCGCAGCCCCACGGCACCCAGCGCCCGCAGCCGGCCGAACGCCAACGTCAGCCCCACCGGGCCCGACTCGCCGGGCAGATCCACCACGCGGTGCACCGAGTCGGCGCCGACCGCACGCGTCGCGGCGTCGTCCGGAGCCACCAGACCGGCGAAGAGAGCGTTACCCCAGGCGGCGAGCCGCCCCGCACGTGGTTCATCGAGCATGCCCCTACCTTAGGGAAGGAAGGCCAACAAGCCTCCTGACGACAGACTCCGGGAAGCGGTGGCGTAGGTTTTGTCCGTGAGGACGTGCCCACCGGCACCGACGCCACCGAACACCGAGCAACGGCGACCGCAAGGGGAGAGACCGCGCGCATGAGCGATGTACTGGAGCTGGTGGACGTATCCGTGGTCCGCGACGGCCGGGCTCTGGTGGACAAGGTCTCCTGGTCGGTCGCCGAAGGCGAGCGCTGGGTGATCCTCGGCCCCAACGGCGCCGGCAAGACGACCCTGCTGAACGTCGCCTCCAGCTATCTCTTCCCGACCACCGGCACCGCCCAGATCCTCGGCGAGAAGCTCGGCTCCGTCGACGTGTTCGACCTCCGCCCGCGCATCGGCATGGCCAGCAGCGCGCTCGCCGCCAAGCTCTCCCCACGCCAGACCGTCCTCACCACCGTCCTCACCGCCGCCTACGGCATGACCGCCGGCTGGCAGGAGCGCTACGACGAGGTCGACGAGCAGCGCGCCCGCGCCTTTCTCGACCGCCTCGGCATGACCGAGTACCTGGATCGCAGATTCGGCACCCTCTCGGAGGGAGAGCGCAAGCGCACCCAGATCGCCCGCGCCCTGATGTCCGACCCCGAACTCCTGCTGCTCGACGAGCCGGCGGCCGGCCTCGACCTCGGCGGCCGCGAGGACCTGGTGCGCCGCCTCGGCCGCCTCGCCCGTGACCCGTACGCACCCTCCATGCTGATGGTCACCCACCACGTCGAGGAGATCGCGCCCGGCTTCACCCACGTGCTGCTCATCCGCCAGGGCAGGGTCCTGGCCGCGGGCCCCCTCGACACCACCCTCACCTCCTCCAACCTCTCCCACTGCTTCGGCCTCCCCCTCGTCGTCGAACGCCGCGACGACCGCTGGACCGCGCACGGCCTGCCGCTCCGCGGCTGAGCCCTGAGCCGGTAATCTCCACGAACCCTGTCCTCGGCACCGCGCCCCGACCTACCATGGGCGCGTGGACTTCTGGGTGTGGTGGCTCATCGCCGCCGGTGGATTCGCGATCGCTCTCGTCCTCACCACCATGCCGGAGCTCGGCATGCTCGCGGCCGGCGCCGTCGCGGCGGCCGTCGCCGGCGGCCTGACCGACAGTCTGGTCGTCCAGGTCGTCGTGTTCGCCGTCGTGTCCACCGCCCTCATCGTCGCCGTCCAACCCATCGCGCGGCGCTCCCGCACGGGACCACCGGCGCTCAGTACCGGAGTTGACGCTCTGATGGGCAGAACGGCCATCGTGCTGGAGCGAGTTGACGGACACGGCGGGCGGATCAAGCTCGCCGGCGAGGAGTGGTCGGCCCGCTCCCTGAGCGAGGACGACACCTACGAACCCGGTAGTCAGGTCAGCGTCGTCGAGATCGACGGCGCCACCGCGGTCGTGATGTGATGGGCGAGTCACTTCATCGACAATCGTTCCAACTCTTCTAGCCGCAGGGGGAGATACCACGATGGACGCCATCATCATCGTGCTGGTCATCCTGGTGGTGCTGGTCGTCATCGCGCTCGTCCAGACGATCCAGGTGATCCAACAGGCAAGCGCCGCCATCGTCGAGCGATTCGGCCGCTACACCCGGACGCTGAACGCGGGCCTCAACATCGTCGTCCCGTTCATCGACCGCATCCGCAACCGCATCGACCTGCGCGAGCAGGTCGTGCCCTTCCCGCCGCAGCCCGTGATCACCCAGGACAACCTGGTGGTGAACATCGACACGGTGATCTACTACCAGGTCACCGACGCCCGCGCGGCGACCTACGAGGTCTCCAACTACATCCAGGCCATCGAGCAGCTCACGGTCACCACGCTGCGGAACATCATCGGCGGCATGGACCTGGAGCGCACCCTCACCTCCCGCGAGGAGATCAACGCGGCCCTGCGCGGCGTCCTCGACGAGGCCACCGGCAAGTGGGGCATCCGCGTCAACCGCGTCGAGCTCAAGGCCATCGAGCCCCCCACCTCCATCCAGGACTCGATGGAGAAGCAGATGCGGGCCGACCGGGACAAGCGCGCCGCGATCCTCCAGGCCGAGGGCATCAGGCAGTCCGAGATCCTCCAGGCCGAGGGCGCCAAGCAGTCCGAGATCCTGCGCGCCGAGGGTGACGCCCGCGCCAAGGCCCTCCGCGCCGAGGGCGAGGCCCAGGCCATCCGCACCGTCTTCGAGGCCATCCACGCCGGCGACGCCGACCAGAAGCTGCTCTCCTACCAGTACGTCCAGATGCTCCCGAAGATCGCCGAGGGCGACGCCAACAAGCTCTGGATCGTGCCCAGCGAGATCGGTGACGCCCTCAAGGGCCTCGGCGGCAACCTCGGCCGCTTCACCGGCGGCAACGGAAACGGCAACGGTGGTGGCGGCGCCCCCCAGGACGGCGGCGTCCCCTCCTTCGACAAGCCCCCGGCCCGCGAGCAGCCCCGCATCGAGTGACGCGGCCCCCATCGGCGAGAACGACGTGGCCCGTCCCCGGCACCCAGGCGCCGGGGACGGGCCACCTCACGTCACACCGCTCGGATCAGGCCGCGCGCGGCAACGGCAGCCACTCGGGGAGCGCGTCCTCCGCGAGGGCCCCGACCGCCAGCAGCAGCGCGTCCGCCGGCGTCGGCTCGAAGGGCTCGGACAGCAGCCGCATCCCCGCCTCGGCGGGCGTACGGTTCGCCTTCCGGTGATTGTCCTCCGCACATGCCGCCACCGTGTTCAGCCACGTGTCCCGCCCACCCTGCGAACGCGGCAGCACATGATCGATCGTGGTCGCCCGGCGCCCGCAGTACGCGCACCGATGCCGGTCACGCACCAGCACGCCCCGCCGCGACCACGGGGCCCGTTGTCGGAAGGGCACCTTCACATACCGCCGGAGTCGGATCACCTGGGGCACCGGCAGATCCATCGCCGCGGCCCGCACCCGCAGCCCCGGGTGCTCGTGCTCGACCACCGCCTTGTGCTGGATCACCAGGACCACCGCGCGCCGCAGCGACACCGTCGACAACGGCTCGTAGCTCGCGTTGAGCACAAGGGTCTGCCGCATCCCGCCCACCTCCCGGTCCCTCCCCGCCCCCGCGGCGGGCTGGCTCCAACTGTGCCCCCGGCCCGCCGGGCGGACAATGGAATTTTGCGCGGAGAAGACGCGAAAAAACATGGGCGGGACAACCAACGGAAGATGACGCCGTCAGCCCTCGGCGGGCACCTCGTACTCGCCGATCAGCTGCGCCCGGCCGATGGCGTGGAAGCGCAGGTTGAAGCCGACGAAGGCGGGCGTGGCGTCCGCGTCGGGGCCGAGCTTCTCGGTGTCCACCGCGTACACCGTGAACACGTAGCGGTGCGGACCGTCACCCGGCGGCGGCGCCGCGCCGCCGAAGTCCCGGGTGCCGTAGTCGTTGCGCGCCTGCACCGCGCCCTCGGGCAGCCCGGCACCGTCCGCGGTCCCGACACCCGCCGGCAGTTCGGTCACCGACGCGGGGATGTCGAAGACCACCCAGTGCCAGAACCCGCTGCCGGTCGGCGCGTCCGGGTCGTAGCAGGTGACCGCGAAGCTCCTGGTGGACTCGGGGAACCCCGACCACCTGAGGTGCGGCGACCGGTTGCCGGCGGCGTGGACCTGGTCGTCCTTGAGCCGCTCGCCCTCCCGCACGTCGTCGCTCACGACGGTGAACGACGCGACCGGCGGGTGGAAGTCGTGCGGCAGCGGACGCCGTCCGGGTCCGGACATGGCGGAACCTCCTCATCAGGGGAAAACTCGCGGAGGCTAGCCTAGAGAAGCGATGACCGAGAAGCCCGAGAACAGCCGGCGGAAGAGGCCGGTGGACGCACCGGAGGACACCGCCGACCGACCGCTTCCCCGCGAGTTCTTCGACCGGCCCGTGCTGGAGGTCGCCCCCGACCTGCTGGGCCGCACCCTGGTCAGGACGACGGAGGACGGCGTCATCGCCCTGCGGCTCACCGAGGTCGAGGCGTACGCGGGCGAGCTGGACCCCGGATCCCACGCCTACCGCGGTCGCACGGCGCGCAACGCCACCATGTACGGACCGCCCGGGCACGCCTACGTCTACTTCACCTATGGGATGTGGCACTGCCTGAACCTGGTGTGCGGCCCCGAGGACCACGCCAGCGGGGTGCTGCTGCGCGCCGGCGAGGTGCTCACCGGCGCCGACCTGGCCAGGCGTCGCCGCCCCAAGGCGCGCGGCGACGCCGAGCTGACCAGGGGCCCGGCCCGGCTGGCCACCGCCCTCGGCGTGGACCGCGCCCTGGACGGCACCGACGTGTGCGGCCCCGATCCGCGCGCGCCGATGCGCGTCCTGCACGGCACTCCGGTGGCTCTGGAACACGTGAGCGCGGGCCCGCGCACGGGCGTCTCGGGGCCCGGCGGCGTCCACCCCTGGCGCTTCTGGATCACCGACGACCGCTCGGTCAGCCCCTATCGACCCCACCAGCCCAGGCGTCGACCCGCTCGACTTGACGAGCCCGGAGCAGGGTCGTAATGTTGAGCGAGTCGCCTGGAGCGGGACAAGAACATCACAGCGGTCGCGAGACCAGCGGATGGGTCCTGTAGGCGGCCATCCACTCTCAGCAACAACCTCCCTCACGCGGGGCGCATTTCGCACGCCGAAAAGCAGCCCGGGGGAGAGCGGATTAGGAAATGATCCGGAGGTTGGCTAAGATAGGTGGAAGAACGAAGGGAAGCCCGGAGGGGCCCGAAAGGGAACCGAAGGTAGCGTCCGTTCCTTGAGAACTCAACAGTGTGCCAAGAAGTCAATGCCAGATTTTT
>NZ_JBHXFJ010000086.1:0-26968 GCF_042722465.1 Streptomyces sp. NPDC127098 | reverse complement strand
TCCCCTCCCCCCGGGCCCGTCCCGGCCCCCCCCCCCCCCGGCGGGGGCCCCGGCGCCCGCGGGGGTTCCCGGGGCCCCCGGGGCCCGTTCCCGTCCCGGGATGCCCGGGGTCAGGGGGAAGGCTCAGTGCGCGTGGCCGTGACCGTGACCGGCCGGCTCCGGCTCCTCTTCCTTCTTCTCCACCACCAGGGTCTCGGTGGTGAGCAGCAGGGCGGCGATGGAGGCCGCGTTCTGCAGCGCGGAGCGGGTCACCTTGACCGGGTCGATGACGCCGTCCTTGACGAGGTCGCCGTAGGTGCCGGCGGCCGCGTTGTAGCCCTGGCCCTTGTCGAGCTCGGCCACCTTGGAGGTGATCACGTAGCCCTCGAGGCCCGCGTTCTCCGCGATCCAGCGCAGCGGCTCGACGGCGGCGCGGCGCACGATCGCGACGCCGGTCGCCTCGTCACCCGAACGGCCCAGGTCGTCGGCGAGAACCTTGGCCGAGTGGACCAGGGAGGCGCCACCGCCGGGGACGATGCCCTCCTCGACCGCCGCGCGGGTGGCGGAGATGGCGTCCTCCAGGCGGTGCTTCTTCTCCTTCAGCTCCACCTCGGTGGCGGCACCGACGCGGATCACGCAGACGCCGCCGGCCAGCTTCGCCAGCCGCTCCTGCAGCTTCTCGCGGTCCCAGTCGGAGTCGGTGTTGTCGATCTCGGCGCGGATCTGGGCGACCCGGGCCTCGATGTCGGCCGAGGCGCCGCCGCCGTCGACGATGGTGGTGTCGTCCTTGGTGATGGTGACGCGGCGGGCCGAACCCAGCACGTCGAGGCCGACCTGGTCGAGCTTGAGGCCGACCTCCTCGGAGATGACCTGGCCGCCGGTCAGGGTGGCCATGTCGCCCAGCATCGCCTTGCGGCGGTCACCGAAGCCGGGGGCCTTGACGGCCACCGAGTTGAAGGTGCCGCGGATCTTGTTGACGACGAGGGTGGACAGCGCCTCGCCCTCCACGTCCTCGGCGATGATCAGCAGCGGCCGCGAGGAGCCGGCCTGCATGATCTTCTCCAGCAGCGGGAGCAGGTCCTGGATGGAGGAGATCTTGCCCTGGTGGATCAGGATGTAGGGGTCGTCGAGGACGGCCTCCATGCGCTCCTGGTCGGTCACCATGTAGTGCGACAGGTAGCCCTTGTCGAAGGCCATGCCCTCGGTGAAGTCGAGCTCGAGGCCGAAGGTCTGGGACTCCTCGACGGTGATCACGCCGTCCTTGCCGACCTTGTCCATCGCCTCGGCGATCAGCTCGCCGACCTGCTTGTCCTGCGCGGACAGCGCGGCGACGGCGGCGATGTCCGCCTTCGAGTCGATCGGGCGGGCGCTGGCCCGCAGGTCCTCGGCGACCGCCGCGACGGCGGCGTCGATCCCGCGCTTCAGACCGGACGGGGAGGCGCCGGCGGCCACGTTGCGCAGCCCCTCGCGGACGAGGGCCTGGGCCAGCACGGTGGCGGTGGTGGTGCCGTCACCCGCGATGTCGTTGGTCTTGGTCGCCACCTCCTTGACGAGCTGGGCGCCCAGGTTCTCGTACGGGTCCTCGACCTCGACCTCGCGGGCGATGGTGACGCCGTCGTTGGTGATGGTCGGCGCGCCGAACTTCTTGTCGATGACGACGTTGCGGCCCTTGGGGCCGATCGTCACCTTGACCGCGTCGGCCAGCTTGTTCACGCCGCGCTCGAGGGCGCGACGGGCGTCCTCGTCGAACTTCAGGATCTTCGCCATCGGTTGGGTGTCCCTTGTGCCTTGTCGTCTTCGTGAGGGCGGGTTCCGCGGGGCGGCCGCACAACGGCGCCCCGGCCCCGGCCGTGCTACGGATCAGGCGCGGGTCCCGGGGCGCGTCGGTGCCGAAATGCTCTCGACCGGTCCGAGTTACTTCTCGATGATCGCGAGCACGTCGCGGGCGGAGAGAACGAGGTACTCCTCGTTGTTGTACTTCACCTCGGTGCCGCCGTACTTGCTGTAGAGCACGACGTCGCCGACCTTGACGTCGAGCGGAAGGCGGTTGCCGTCCTCGAAGCGGCCCGGGCCGACGGCCAGGACGACGCCCTCCTGGGGCTTCTCCTTGGCGGTGTCCGGGATGACCAGGCCCGAGGCCGTGGTCTGCTCGGCGTCGAGCGGCTGGACCACGATGCGGTCCTCAAGCGGCTTGATGGCAACCTTGGTGCTGGCGGTCGTCACGATCCGACCTCCCCCTTCGGAGATCTCGCGGGGTCTTCATGGCTGGGAGGCGACCTGGAGGACCCGTCGTCGCGGGTGCCGGATCCGCCCGTCGCGCGTTGGCACTCCTACTGTGAGAGTGCCAAAGTTGAGATTAGGCGTCGGTTAGCACTCAGTCAACTAGAGTGCCAATCCGTCCTGGCGGGCGGAGCGCCCCGAAGGTTCCGCACCCCGGGGGGCGGGGGCCCAACGCGCGGGCGGGACATCCGTGTTGCGCCCGTTCCGCTGGTGGCGATTCCCCTGCTGGCCTGCGCTTTCCCGGCGCGGCGGACGGGTGGGGTGGGCCCCGGTGGGGATCATGGCGCACGCCGTGGCGCTCCGCGCCGGGGTTCGCTCCCGCCGATGCTCCTTCGACACCGCGCGCCGGGGGGTGACGGCCGCACTGTCGGGTGCCCGGGTGTTTCGCCCCGGGTTTTCCCCACCCACCCGCCCATCTCGCGCACTGCGCGCGGGGAGCGGCCCTACGGGCCGGGGCCCGCGGCGGCTGCGCCGCCGGGTGCCGGGCACTTCGCGCGGGAAGTGGCGGCTGCGCCAGCGGGGGCGGTGGCGCTTACGCGCGGGGGGTTTCACCCACCCACCCACGCTTTTTCGCGCGCTACGCGCGGGGAGCGGCCCTGCGGGCCGGCCCGCGGCGGCTTCGCCGCCGGGGCACACGGCCGTGCCGCGCGAGGCCACCCTCCCCCAGCTAACGCTGGGAGGTGCCCCCAGGGCGGGTGGGTGGGCGCGGCACGGCCGCAGGCCGACACCGCCGCCGGGTCGCGTCGTGGGGTCAGATGTAGTCCTCCAGGCGGGCCAGGGCGAAGCCCTGGGCCGTGGCTGTTTCCACGACGCGGCGGATCATGTCCGGCATGGAGCCGCCCCACTCCGCCGTGCCGCGGAAGTGGGTGAGGATGATGTCGCCCGGGTGCAGCTTCTCGTCGCCGCGGCCCCAGGCGATGCGGTCGGGGAAGGCCTCCTCGGCCCACAGCGGGACCACCTCGACGCCGCAGGAGGCCGCCGCCTTCAGCGTGTCGCGGTCGTACGCCCCGTACGGCGGGCGGAAGAGGGTGGGGCGCTCGCCGATCTCCTTCTCGAGCGTGTCCTGTTGGCGGCAGATCTCGGTCCGTTGCTCGGTGTAGGAGAGCTTCGGCATCTCGCGGTGGTTGACGGAGTGGTTCTGGATCCCGGAGCCGTCCCGGTGCGCCTCGCGGAAGTAGTCGTAGTCGTCGCGGGCCACGTAGTCGGAGAGGAAGCTGCTGTAGGGGATGTCGAGTTCCCGCATCATCTCCAGCAGTTTCGGGTCCTTCTCCGCGCCGTCGTCGATGGTCAGGAAGACGACCTTCTCGTCGGTCGGCACCTGGACGATCACCGGCGGCAGGCCCTTGCCGGTGAGGTGGCCCGGTTCGCTGGTGAGTTCGGGTTTCTCGGCCGGCGGCGCCGGGGCCCGGAGGGGGACGCGGCGCAGGCCCCAGGTCTTGGCCGCCGCGATCCGACGCGTTTCGGCGCGCTCCAGGCGCTTGGCGTAGCCCGCCAGCGCGTCCGCCACGGTGCGCGCCTGCGCGGCGCGCTGCGGGCCACCGAGGGCGAGTCCCGGTTCGCCGCCCGAGCCGGGGCCGTGCGGCGGGGGTGCCGGCGCGCCGTCGACGGTGGTGAGCAGCCGCCAGCCGTCCGGCTCGTTGGGCGGCGGCGGGATGGCGCCGGAACAGGCGAGGGCGAGTATCGTCGCGCCGCCCAGCAGCCCGCAGCGCCGGGCCCGCCAGCGGAACCAGCTCGGTGGGCCGTGCCCCCCTCCCGGGGTAATTTGTCTTACTTGTCCGATAATCTCCATGGTTCCGGATGGTGCCACCCGCCTCCCCGGGACCCCGGCAGCCCGATCCGTGGCGCCGGGGAGAATGACCCGTGTGGCCGCACCCTCCGCCGACCTCGGCGCCTTTCCCGACCTGCTCACCGGGCGGGGCCAGCGACTCCTCGACGAGTTGCGGGACCTCGACCCGGCCGACGAGCTGACCGCCGCCACCCGGCTGCGCCGGGAGCACCCGGCCGAGCTGGTGTCGGCGGCCATCGGCCAGGCCCGGCTGCGGCAGCGCGCGGCCGCCAAGTTCGGCCCGGACGCGGAGCGGATGTACTTCACGCCGCACGGCGTGGAGCAGGCCACCCGCTCCCCCGTGGCCGCCTGGCGCGCCGCCCGCTTCGCCGCACTCGGCGTGCGGCGCCTCGCCGACCTGTGCTGCGGCGTCGGCGGGGACGCGATCGCGCTCGCCCGCGCCGGCATCGAGGTGGTCGCCGTCGACCGGGACCCGCTGACCTGTGCCGTGGCGCGCGCCAACGTGGCGGCGCTGGGGCTTGCCGACCGCGTCGAGGTGCGGCAGGCCGCCGTGGAGGACGTGCCGCTCGACGGCTTCGACGCGCTCTTCGCCGACCCGGCGCGGCGCGGTGGGCGGGGTCGGGTCTTCGACCCGGAGGCGTACTCGCCGCCGCTCTCCTGGGCCCTGGCGGCCGCGAGCCGCGCGCCGCTGGCCGCGCTCAAGGTGGCGCCCGGCGTCCCGCACGAGGCCGTCCCCGAGGAGGCCACGGCCGAGTGGGTCTCACACCGGGGCGAGGTCAAGGAGGCCGTGCTGTGGTTCGGCACCGGCGAACGGGAGCCGCGCCGCGCCACGCTGCTGCCCGGCGGCGACACGCTGGCCGGCCCGGGCACCCGCCGGGCGCCGGCGGGCGAGCCTGGCCGGTACCTCTACGAGCCGGACGGCGCGGCGATCCGGGCTCACCTGGTCGCCGAGGTCGCCGAGGCGATCGGCGGCCGGCTGCTCGACCCGGAGATCGCCTATGTCACGACGGACGCCCCCGCGGCCACGCCGTTCGCCACCGGCTACGAGCTCACCGACGTGCTGCCGTTCAACGTCAAGCGGCTGCGCGCGCTGCTGCGCGAGCGCGGCGTCGGCACGGTGACCGTCAAGAAGCGCGGCTCGCCGCTCACCCCTGAGGAGCTGATCCGGCGCCTCAAGCCGCAGGGCCCGAACGCGGCGACCGTCTTCCTCACCCGGGTCGCGGACGAGCCGGCGATGCTGCTGAGTCCCGGGGTGCTCAGTCCTCGACCGGCGTGAAGCGCCAGCGGTGCACCGGTCGGTGCAGCAACCCGGCCGGCGGCTCCGGGAGTTCCACGGACGGGCCGGCGGGCCACCAGGTGATCACCAGCACCCGGTCCGGCTCGGCCGTGAACGTCTCGCGGCGCTCGGGGGCCGGGTCGAGCGGCTGGTCGCGCACCCACGCCAGCAGTTCGGCGCCGCGCCCGGCGGCCGCCCTGGCCTCCCACATCAGCGCGACGGCCGCCATCAGTGGTGGTGCCCGTGGTGGGCTTCGTGAGCCGGGACGTGGGGCTCGGTCACCGGCAGCGATGAGTCGGCCGGCAGGTCGAGCGCCGAGGGCGTGCGCCCCCTGGCGAGCATCTCCGCGCCGAGCGCCGCCACCATCGCGCCGTTGTCCGTGCACAGGCCGGGTCTCGGCACCCGCAGCGTGATCCCGGCGTCGGCGCAGCGCTCCTCGGCCATGGCGCGCAGCCGCGAGTTGGCCGCCACCCCGCCGCCGATCATCAGGTGGTCCACGCCCTCGGACCTGCAGGCCCGGATCGCCTTCCTGGTCAGCACGTCGGTGACCGCCTCCTGGAACGAGGCGGCGACGTCCGCGACCGGGACCTCCTCGCCCGCCGCCCGCCGGTTCTCGACCCAGCGGGCCACGGCCGTCTTGAGGCCCGAGAAGGAGAAGTCGAACGGCGCGTCGCGCGGGCCGGTGAGCCCGCGCGGGAAGCGCACCGCGTCCGGGTCGCCCTCGCGGGCCAGCCGGTCGATGACCGGGCCGCCGGGGAAGCCCAGCCCCAGCACCCGCGCCACCTTGTCGAACGCCTCGCCGGCCGCGTCGTCGATGGTGGCGCCGAGCGGCCGCACGTCCGTGGTGATGTCCGGGGCGAGCAGCAGCGAGGAGTGGCCGCCGGAGACCAACAGGGCCATGGTCGGCTCGGGCAGCGGGCCGTGTTCGAGCTGGTCGACGCAGATGTGCGAGGCGAGGTGGTTGACGCCGTACAGCGGCTTGCCGAGCGCGTACGCGTAGGCCTTGGCGGCCGAGACGCCGACCAGCAGCGCGCCGGCGAGCCCGGGGCCGGCCGTGACCGCGATCGCGTCCAGGTCGCGCGCCGCGACGCCGGCCTGGGTGAGCGCCCGCTCGATGGTCGGGACCATCGCCTCCAAGTGTGCGCGGCTGGCGATCTCGGGCACCACACCGCCGTAGCGCGCGTGGTCGTCGACGCTGGACGCGACGGCGTCGGCCAGCAGCGTGTGGCCGCGCACGACGCCGACCCCGGTCTCGTCGCAGGACGTCTCGATACCGAGGACGAGCGGTTCGTCAGCCATCTTCTTCCTTCTTCTCCTCCGTCGGTTCGAGCTCGCGGCGCATCACCAGCGCGTCGTGGCCACCCGGCTGGTAGTAGCCGCGCCGCACGCCGACCGGCGCGAAGCCGAACCCGGTGTAGAGCCGCTGCGCGCGCTCGTTGTCGACGCGGACCTCGAGCAGCACCTCGCGGCAGCCGAAGCCGGCGGCGGCGGCGAGCAGTTCGGACAGCAGCCGGGCGCCGAGCCCGGTGCCCTGGTGGTCCTCGGTGACGCCGATGGTCATCACGTCACCCGAGTCGCCGGAGACGCCGAGTCCGCCGTATCCGACGAGACGGCCGTCGGGCCCCTCGGCCACCACGTACCGGCGGCTGGGGCGCGGGCCGCGGGCGCCGGCCAGCTCGGACCAGAACATCTCGGCCGACCAGGCGTCCTCAGGGAACAGCTCGGCCTCCAGGCCCAGCACCGGCTCGATGTCCCACCAGCGCATCTCGCGCAGCACGACCTGCCCGACGCGGCTCGCCGTCAACGGGTGACCGCCTTGTAGCCGGTGGGCACCCTGGCGTCCGGGCGGCGCAGATAGGCCGGCCGCGGCTCCGCCAGTTCCTCGCCGGCCGCCAGCCGCTCGGCGGCCAGCGCGGCCAGCGCGGCGGCCGAGGCGTGGCGCGGCAGGTCCTCGCGGTGGCCGGGGAACGCCTCCGGGTAGAGCAGCGCGCCGGCGCCGACCGCCGGCAGGCCGGCGACGGCCTCGGCGATCTCGGCGGGGCGGTCGACGGCGGGGCCTTCCAGGCGGGTCCTGGCGTCCGCGTAGCGGGCCCAGTAGACCTCCTTGCGGCGGGCGTCGGTGGCGACCACGAACGGCTCGGTCAGGCCGGCCGCGTAGGCGATGGAGTCCAGCGAGCCGAGCCCGTACACCGGGATGCCGGCGGCCGAGCCGAGCGCGGCGGCGGTGGCCAGGCCGACCCGCAGTCCTGTGTAGGGGCCGGGTCCGGTGCCGACGACCAGCGCGGTGACGTCCGCGAGCCGGCGGTCGGCCGTGGCCAGCACCCGGTCGACGGCGGGCAGCAGGAGTTCGCCGTGCCGACGCGGGTCGACCTCCTCGGCGGTGGCCAGGGCACGCTCGCCGTCGTGCAGGGCGACGGTGACGGCGGGGGTCGCGGTGTCCAGGGCGAGCAGCAGCACCCGGCAAGCCTACGACCCGCCGAGCACCCCTTCGTCTCCTGGTAGCGTCGGGCCCGGACTCTTCGATCCACTCGTCCCTGCGCGAAAGGCAGCAGACCGTGGCGCGCCACACCTCAAGCTCCGGTTCCGGTGTCTTCGTCTCCGTGCTGACCGTTGCCGCGCTCGGCGTCGTCGCCTTCTTCGCCTACCAGGCGTCGGCGGCGGACGAGCGGCCACCGCGGACATCCGAGCAGACGGAGGAGTCCCCCGCGCCCGAGGACGAGGCCGACGGTGGCGGGGACGGCGGCGCGGGCGCCGAGGCCGAGGAGCCGCCGCTGCCGGCCGAGTCGGGCACCGGCAAGCGCGTGGTCTACGCGCTGGGGCAGCAGCGGGTCTGGCTGGTGGACGTCGCGCAGGACGGCACGGGCGAGGTGGTGCTCGACACCTTCCCCGTCTATCCGAGCTCGGTCAGCCCGGAGCCCGGCGAGTACGCGGTCACCTCGCGCAGCCCCAACGGCACCGGCTCGGACGGGGTGGCGATCGAGCACACGGTGATCTTCCACTCGGCGGACGACGTGGTCTTCGGCTTCTCGGCGGCGATCGACGGCTCGACGCCCGACCCCGAGGCGGCCCAGCGCACCGGCGCGGTCCGGGAGTCGCGGGAGGACGGCGCCGCGATGTGGGAGTTCGCCACCGAGAACGTCACGGTGGTCGTCGTTCCCTAACGCGCCAGCTGTTCGAGGCCCGCCTCGTGCCAGCGGTCGCCGACGCCGGTCAGCGACACGTGACGGGTGTCGTCCTCGGCGCTCGCACCCCGGTGGATGACGACGTGTAGCCGGTCCTCCGACAGCTCCTCGACCCGCCCCTCGCCCCACTCGACCACCACCACCGACTCCGGCAGCGCCACGTCGAGGTCCAGGTCCTCCATCTCGTCGAGGCCGCCGGCCAGCCGGTAGGCGTCCACGTGCACCAGCGGCGGGCCACCGGCCAGCGACGGGTGGACGCGGGCGATGACGAAGGTGGGCGAGGTGACGTCGCCGCGCACGCCGAGCCCCTCGCCGATGCCCCGGGTCAGCGTCGTCTTGCCGGCGCCCAGCTCCCCGGTGAGCAGCACGAGGTCGCCGGGGCGCAGCAGCGCGGCGAGGCGCCGGCCGAGCTCACGCATCCGGTCGGCGTCGGGGACGGTCAGCGCGACGGGGGCGTCAGACAGCTGGTTCATGGGGATGGATGCTACGCGCGAGCAGCCTGGCCAGGGCGTCGTTGACCACCAGGGGCGCCTCCAGAAGCACCAGATGCCCCGTCTCGGGCACCAGCAGCAGCTCGGCGGCCGGCAGCTCCTCGGCGATGCGCTCGCTGTGCGCGGCCGGGGTCATCTCGTCCCGCTCGCCGGCCAGCACCAGCACCGGGAGGTCGTTCTCCAGGCCGCGCAGCACGCCGAGCGCGGCCATCTTGTCGTGCACGTGGAAGGCCGGGTAGAACTCGGCGACCACGTCCATCGGCACGGCCTCGATCAGCCGCTCGGCGAACCGGGCGACGGCCGGGTCGATGCTCCTCGGCTCGCCGAAGGAGAGCCGCCGGAACACGCCGGAGTAGAGGTCGCCGACGGCCCGCCGGCCGCGCTCGACCAGCTCGGGCCGGGCGCCGATCACCCGCAGCATGCCGGGCATCGCCTTGCGGACGAGGCCGATGACGGGGGCGGGGAAGCCGTAGGTGACGTCGCTGAGGCCGCCGGCCGAGGTGCCGACGAGGGCGATGCCGGTGACCCGCTCGGCGACGTACTCGGGGTACTGCTCGGCGAACGCCATCACCGTCATGCCGCCCATGGAGTGGCCGACGAGGACGACGGGGCCCTCGGGCACGGCGGCGTCCAGCACGGCCTTCAGGTCGCGGCCCAGCTGGTCGATGCTGACGTCCTCGACGCGCTCGACCTGGGACCTGCCGCGCTCGGAGCGGCCGTGGCTGCGCTGGTCCCAGTAGACCGCGCGGTAGTGGCCGCGCAGCGCGGCGCGCTGGAAGTGCCAGACGTCCTGGGCGAGGCAGTAGCCGTGGCTGAAGACGACGGTGGGGCGGCGGCGCACGGCCTCGGGGCGGCGCAGCAGCTTGGCGAGCCGGCCGCGCGGCGCCGGCTCGGCGACCGTCGCCGGCGGTTCGAGGGCGGGGTGCTCGTCACGCTCGTCGATCTCGTAGTACAGCTCGGTGCCGTCCTCCGCGAAGGCGGTGCCCGGGGTGCCGCGCAGGGTGCCGAACGGGCCGGTCGCGTCCAGTTCGAGGCGGGCCTGACGGCGCAGGCCGCGCTGCACGCTGAGCCGCTCGATGGCCACGGTGGTGGCCACCGTGGTGGCCACGGCGCCGAGGGCCACGCCGGCTATCCCGGCGCGGCGGGCCCAACTCATGACGACGCCGCCGCCGGCTCGGGTGACTCCCCGTGGTAGACGCGGGGCACCCGGGGGCCGATGCGGGTCACGATCTCGTAGCCGATGGTGCCGGTGGCCCTGGCCCAGTCCTCGACGGTGGGCTCACCGCGGTCGCCGGGGCCGAACAGCAGCGCCTCGTCGCCGGCCTCGGCCCTGTCGCCGCCCAGGTCGACGACGAACTGGTCCATGGCGACGGTGCCGGCGACCGTGCGCCACTTGCCGGCGACCAGCACGGGACCGGTTCCCGAAGCGTGGCGGGGGATGCCGTCGGCGTATCCGGCGGGCACCAGCGCCAGCGTGGTCTCGCCGGGGGTGGTGTAACGGTGGCCGTAGGAGACGCCATGGCCGCCGGGGACCCGCTTGACGCCGGCCAGCCAGGCGCGCAGCGTCATCACGGGGCGCAGCCCGAAGTCCTCCGGGGTGCCGGTCTCGGGAGACGGGGAGATGCCGTAGAGCGCGACGCCGACGCGCACCAGGTCGTAGTGGGCGCCCGGCAGAGTGAGGGTGCCGGGCGAGTTCGCCAGGTGGCGGACCTCGGGCCGCAGGCCGGCACGGTCGGCGGTGGCCAGGGCCTCCTCGAAGACCTTCTGCTGGGCGGCGATCGACGGGTCGCCCGGCTCGTCGGCCCTGGCCAGGTGGGACCAGACACCGGCGACCACGACCGTGCCCTCGGCCTCGGCGGCGCGGGCGGCGGCGGTGAGGTCGGCCCAGTCGGCGGGCGGGCAGCCGTTGCGCCCGAGGCCGGTGTCGGCCTTGAGGTGGATCCTGGCGGGGCGGCCGGCGGCCCGGGCGGCGGCGACGACCTCCGCCAACGCCCAGCGGGCGCTGACGGAGACGTCGATGTCGGCCTCGACGGCGCGCCGCCAGGGGCCGCCCGGCACCCACAGCCAACACAGCACCCGCCCGGTGTCGCCGGCCGCGCGCAGGGCCAAAGCCTCCTCGGGCGTCGCGGCGCCGAGCCAGGCGGCGCCGGCCGCCCGGGCGGCCCTCGCGCACGGCACCAGACCGTGCCCGTAGGCGTCGGCCTTGACCACGGCCATCAACTGGGCGCCACCGATGAGGCGCTCGTGCAGCGCACGCACGTTGGAGCGCAGCGCGGCGAGATCGATGTCGGCGCGCAGTCGCCAGGTTTCGGGCAGGACGTGATCGCTCATTGTCCACCAGTGTCGCAGGAACCCCGGATTTCGCCGCCCCGACCGCCGGAAAGCGCCGCGACGGGCGGGCCGCCGAGGGGGGTTCGGTGCGCCACGGCGGCGGGCACGGGCCAGACTGGTGCCATGAGGACGGCCTATCGCGTGGAGACGGTGCGGACCGCCGAGCGGGCGCTGATGGCACGGCTGCCCGAGGGCACCCTGATGGCGCGGGCCGCCGCCGGCCTCGCGGCGGCCTGTGCCGACCTGCTGCGGGGCGGCCGCTCCCGCCGCGTGGTGCTGCTGGTGGGCAGCGGCGACAACGGCGGCGACGCCCTCTACGCGGGCGCCCGCCTGGCCCGCCGGGGCGCCGGGGTGACCGCCGTGCCGCTCTCCCCCGACCGCGCGCACCCCGGCGGCCTGGCCGCGCTGCGTGCCGCCGGTGGCCGCGTCGCCGCGCCGGACGAGGCCGCCACCGCCCTGGCCCGCGCCGACCTGGTGGTGGACGGCATCACGGGCATCGGCGGCCGGGGCGGGCTGCGCCCGGAGGCCGCCGAGCTGGCCCGCCGGGTCCACGCCGCCGGCACCCCGGTGGTCGCCGTCGACCTGCCGAGCGGCGTCGACCCCGACACCGGCGAGGTGCGCGGCGAGGCCGTGCGGGCCACGCTCACCGTCACCTTCGGCACACACAAGCCGGGGCTGCTGGTCGACCCGGCCGCCGAGCACGCCGGCGAGGTGCGGCTCGTCGACATCGGCCTGGGGCCCGAGCTGCCGGCCACGCCCGACCTGGCGGCCCTGGAGCCGGCCGACGTGGCCGAGCTGCTGCCCCGCCCCACCGGCGAGAGCGACAAGTACCGGCGCGGCGTGATCGGGATCGCGGCCGGCTCCCCCCGCTACCCGGGCGCGGCCGTGCTGGCGGTCGGCGGCGCGCTGCACGGCGGCGCGGGCGCGGTCCGCTACGCGGGCCCGGCCGACGCGGCCGTGATCGCGCGCTACCCCGAGACGCTGGTCTCCGCCGGCCTCCCGCACCAGGCCGGCCGGGTGCAGGCCTGGGTGGTCGGCCCCGGCATCGGCGACGACCCGCAGGCCCGCGAGCGGGTGGCGGACGTGCTGGACGCCGACGTGCCGGTGCTGGTGGACGCGGACGGGCTGCGGGGCCTCGACCCGGAGCGCATCCGGGCCCGCACCGCGCCGACCGTCCTCACCCCGCACGCCGGCGAGGCGGCGGCACTGCTCGGCACCGCACGCGACCAGGTGGAGGCCGCCCGGCTGACCGCCGTCCGTGAGCTCGCCGAACGGTTCGGTGCCGTGGCCCTGCTCAAGGGCTCCACCACCCTGGTCGCCGACCCGGCCGGCGGGCCCGTGCGCGTCAACCCCACCGGCACTCCCTGGCTGGCCACGGCCGGCAGCGGGGACGTGCTCTCCGGCCTGATCGGTGCCCTCCTCGCGACGGGCCTCACCCCCCTGGACGCCGCCTCGACCGGCGCCTACCTGCACGGCCTGGCCGGCTCCCACGCCCCCACGCCCCCCTCGGCCTCCACCGTCACCGAGGCCCTGCCGGCGGTCTGGCGCGCGCTCCTCGACCACCGGACGCCCTGACGTCCTGACGCTCCGACGTCCTGACGGCGCGTCAGCCTGACGGGCCCGCCCTCTCGCTCCCCGCCGGGACGGCCACTGGAACCATCAGTCGATCGCTCACCCCCATCACTCCCCCCGTCTCCCCGCTCTCCGCACTCTCCCACCCGATCACTTACCGTGACGTCATCCTGCCCCACCCCACACGCTCCGTACATACCCGGCCGGGGCAGTTCACCCGATCCGGTGAACAGGCGCCGAGCTGGACCCCACTACCCCTCCGCGATCACCATCGCCGTCGCCACGCCCGCGTCGTGGCTGAGCGACACATGCCACGTCCGCACCCCCAACTCCGCCGCCCGCGCCGCGACCGAACCACGCACCACGAGGCTGGGCCGGCCCGACGCGTCCTGCCGCACCTCGGCGTCCGTCCACGCCATCCCACCGGGCGCCCCCAGCGCCTTGGCCACCGCCTCCTTCGCCGCGAACCGCGCCGCGAGCGACGCCACCCCCCGCCGCTCGCCACCCGGCAACCACAGCTCGGCCTCGACGAACAACCGTCCCACCAGCGCCGGCGTCCGCTCCAGCGACCGCTCGAACCGCCCCACGTCCGCCACGTCGATCCCCACGCCCACGATCACGCCCGCACCACCCCGCCGTCCACGTCCGTGACCTCGCACCGCACCTCGTCGAACTCCCGCCGCGCCAGCACCACCCGCACCTGCTCCGGCTCCCCGCCCGGCAGCCGCACCACCTCCCGCATCGCCTCGTCGCCGAACGCCGCCTCGTCGGAGGCCAGGAACGACTCACCCTCCCCCACGCCCACCACCAGCGGCACCCCCCGGTGCGCGCCCACCAGCGCGTCCGGCTCGTCCGCGTGCACCGCGAGCACCGCGTACGTGCCGCGCAACGAGCGGCACACCTGCCGCATCGCCTCGCCGAGGTCCCCGCAGGACGAGAACGACTCGGCCAGCAGGTGCGCCACCACCTCGGTCTCCGTCCCGGACCCCAACCGATGCCCGCGCGCCGCGAGTTCGTCCCGCAGCTCGGCGTGGTTGTCGACCCGGCCGTCGCACACCACCGCCACCCGCCCCGCGTTGTCCAACTGCGGCTGCGCGCCACCGGCGCCCCCGCCGTACGCCACGCCGCACGCCCCGGCCGGCAGCGGCCGGCGCGCCAGCTCGGCCCGCAGCTCGCCAAGACGCCCCTCGCGCTGCGCCGTGGCCAAACCCCCGTCCGCCAGCACCGCCACTCCGGACGAACCGTTGCCTGGCCGCTCCAGCCGGCCGAGCCCGGCGAGCAGCACATCGAGAGCGGACTGGACCCCTGCGTAACCGACGATGCCGCGCATGCGGGCAGGGTAGCCCGGCCCGCAGAATGCTCGGGTGGTCACCTCGCTCCAACACGGCTCGCACTCCTCGCCCCCTACCCCCTACGTGGACCTCGGCCGCGCCGAATGGCGCGCGCTGCGCGACCGCACGCCCCTGCCGCTGACGGCCGCCGAGGTCGAGGGGGTACGGGGACTCGGCGACGTCATCGACCTCGACGAGGTCAGGGAGATCTACCTGCCGCTCTCCCGGCTGCTCAACCTCCACGTCGGCGCGACGGAGAGGCTGCGCGGCGCGCTCTCCACCTTCCTCGGCGGCCCGCAGCCGACCACCCCCTTCGTGCTGGCCGTCGCCGGCAGCGTGGCGGTCGGCAAGTCGACCGTCGCCCGACTGCTGCGGACGCTGCTCGCGCGCTGGCCGGAGCACCCCAGGGTCGAGCTCGTCACCACCGACGGCTTCCTCTACCCCAACGCCGAGCTCGAACGGCGCGGGCTCATGGCCCGCAAGGGCTTCCCCGAGTCGTACGACCGCCGCGCGCTCACCCGCTTCGTCGCCGCCGTCAAGGCGGGTCAGGCGGAGGTCAGCGCGCCGGTGTACTCGCACCACGTCTACGACATCGTGCCGGGCGAACGGCTGACGGTTCGCCGCCCGGACATCCTGATCGTCGAGGGCCTCAACGTCCTCCAGCCCGCGCCGCCGGGGCGCCTGGGCCTGGCGGACTACTTCGACTTCTCGCTGTACGTCGACGCCAGGACGGCGGACATCAGGGAGTGGTAC
The DNA here is from genome assembly GCF_042722465.1 of Streptomyces sp. NPDC127098. NCBI lineage: Bacteria > Bacillati > Actinomycetota > Actinomycetes > Kitasatosporales > Streptomycetaceae > Streptomyces > Streptomyces sp. NPDC127098. The sequence continues at coordinate 11,987 of NZ_JBHXFJ010000086.1, read as the reverse complement.
CTGGAGCGCTTCCGCGCGCTGCGGGCGACGGCGTTCCGCGACCCGGCCTCGTACTTCAGCCGCTACGCGGCGGTGCCGGAGGAGACGGCGCTCCGCTACGCGGAGGACAACTGGCGCCGCATCAACGAGCCGAACCTCGTCGAGAACATCGCGCCGACGCGTGGGCGGGCGACGCTGATCCTCCAGAAGGACCACACGCACGCGGTGCGGAGGGTTCGGTTGCGCAAGCTCTAGCCTCCGGCGGTCGGACCGTGGGCGTGCCGCGGCCGTAGCCGGTGCGTGCGCCGGGGCGCTTCGCGCCGGCTCTTTTCCCCCGCCCACCCGCCCCTTTTCGCGCAGCGTGGCCCACCGGCCCGGGCACGCAGGCGCGCGAAGCGCGCCGGTGCCCCGGGCTCACGAGCCGACGGCCCACGCCAGGCGCGCGGTGGAAGCGCGCAGCAAACGGGGGCGTCGGCCGTCCGACCCGGCTGCCGCGCACGGCCCACCGTGGCAGCCCTGCCGCGTTAGCGCACCGTCCGGAGGGCGGCGGGTGGGCCGTGGGGACCACCCGTGCGGCCAAGCCGCCGGGCACCAGGGCGCCTCGCGCCGAAGGTGGCAGACGTCCGGCAGTCCGCCACGGGCCTGCCCGCCCGCAGACGGGTAGCGCCGTCGTCGGCGGGGCGCCGGCCCCCGCATAGCGTCAGCGAAAGCGCGGGTGGACGGCCGCGTGCGGCCCGCCGCGGTGGCTTGGCCGCCGACGGCCGGCGGTCCGGCCGCACGCCTGCCCGCCCGGATGCGCCGCGCGACGACCCGCCCGGAGGGCGGGTGGGTGGCGCGACGCCCGGAGCGGCCCTGGCGGGCCGCCGGGCCCCGCGCACCGGCCGGGCGTCAGCCGAGGGCCGACTTGACCGCGTCGGCGAGGCCCGCCGCGATGGTGCGGGCCTGGGCGGGGTCGGCGGCCTCGACCATGACGCGGACCAGCGGCTCGGTCCCGGAGGGACGCAGCAGGACGCGGCCCGTCGAGCCGAGCTGGCGCTCGGCCTCCGTCACCGCCTCGGCCAGCTCGCGCGACTCCTTCACCCGCGTCCGGTCCACGTCCGGCACGTTGATCAGGACCTGCGGCAGCCGTTCCATCACCGCGGCGAGCTCGGCCAGCGGCCGCCCCGTCGCGGCGACGCGCGCCGCGAGCAGCAGGCCGGTCAACGTGCCGTCGCCCGTCGTGGCGTGGTCGGAGACGATCACGTGGCCGGACTGCTCGCCGCCGAGCGAGTAGCCGCCCCGCTTCATCTCCTCCAGCACATAGCGGTCACCGACCGCCGTCTGCCGCAGTTCGAGGCCCTCCCGCTCCATGGCGAGCGTGAAGCCGAGGTTGGACATCACCGTGGCCACCACCGTGTCGCCGGTGAGCGTGCCGGCCTCCCGCATGGCCACGGCGAGGACGGCGAGGATCTGGTCGCCGTCCACCTCGCGGCCGGCCGCGTCGGCGGCCAGGCAGCGGTCGGCGTCGCCGTCCACCGCGATGCCCAGGTCGGCGCCGTGCGTGAGCACGGCCTCCCGCAGCGCGGCCATGTGCGTGGAGCCGTAGCCGTCGTTGATGTTGAGGCCGTCCGGCTCGGCGCCGATCGTCACGATCTCCGCGCCGGCGCGCGCGAACGCCTCGGGCGCGACCCGCGAGGCCGCGCCGTGCGCCGCGTCGATGACGACCTTGAGGCCGGTGAGCTTGTTGGGCAGCACGCCCACCAGGTGCGAGACGTACGCGTCGAAGCCCTCGTCGTAGTCGGTGACCCGGCCGACGCCGGCGCCGATCGGCCGCGCCCACGGCTCGCCGCGCGCGTGGTCGTGGTAGGCGGCCTCGATGCGGTCCTCGAGCTCGTCGGCCAGCTTGTGTCCGCCGGCCGCGAAGAACTTGATGCCGTTGTCCGGCATCGGGTTGTGGCTGGCCGACAGCATCACGCCGAAGTCGGCGTCGAGCGAGCCGGTGAGGTACGCCACGGCCGGGGTCGGCAGCACGCCCACCCGGATCACGTCCACGCCCGCGCTGGCCAGGCCGGCGACGACCGCGGCCTCCAGGAACTCGCCGGAGGCCCGCGGGTCCCGGCCCACCACCGCCGTCGGCCGCCCGGCCCCGGCGCCGTCCGTGGCGCTGACGCTCCCCGCGCGCGCGAGGACGGTCGCCGCCGCGACCGACAGGCCGAGTGCCATCTCGGCCGTCAGATCGGCGTTGGCGACGCCCCGCACCCCGTCCGTTCCGAAGAGTCGTCCCACGGTTGTTCCTCCGAGATGTTCACACAAGCCCGTTCACAAGCCCGTTAACCCTATAAAAGGAACGCCCCGGTGGCACGGACGTGCCACCGGGGCGCCGGGAAAAGCCGGGCAAACCCGCCGAACAGCCGGATCGGCCGATCAGCGCTTGCTGTACTGGGTTCCCTTGCGGGCCTTCTTCAGACCGGCCTTCTTCCGCTCGACCGCACGGGCGTCACGGGTCAGGAAGCCGGCCTTCTTCAGCGGGCCGCGGTTGTTGTCGACGTCCGCCTCGTTGAGCGCACGGGCCACGCCGAGCCGCAGCGCGCCGGCCTGGCCGGAGACGCCGCCGCCGGAGATGCGGGCCACGACGTCGTACCGCTCGTCGAGCTCGAGGATCTTGAACGGCTCGTTGACGGACTGCTGGTGCACCTTGTTGGGGAAGTAGTTCTCCAGGGTGCGCCCGTTGATCTTCCACTTGCCGCTGCCGGGGATGATCCGGACGCGGGCGATCGCGTTCTTCCGGCGCCCGGTGCCGGCACCCGGCAGCGGGTCGCCGAAGCGGGCCGAGGCGGTCTCGCCGTCGCCGGCGAACTGCTCGGGCGCGCTCTCGGTCGTGTACTCCTCGACCTCGGGAACCTCGGCGTCAAGGGTCTCAGGGGTGGGCTCGGCCACGATTCTCCTCAGATATCTCTCGTCTTAGGGGTGGCCGGACTACTGCGCGACCTGGGTGATCTCGAACGGCACCGGCTGCTGGGCACTGTGCGGGTGCTCGGGGCCGGCGTACACCTTGAGCTTGGAGAACATCTGACGGCCCAGGGTGTTCTTGGGCAGCATGCCCTTGACGGCCTTCTCGACGGCCTTCTCCGGGTTCTTCTCCAGGAGTTCGCCATAGCGGACGGACCGCAGACCGCCGGGGTATCCGGAGTGCCGGTAGGCCAGCTTCTGGGTCCGCTTGTTGCCGGACAGGTGCACCTTGTCGGCGTTGACGATGATGACGAAGTCACCGGTGTCAACGTGCGGCGCGTACACCGGCTTGTGCTTGCCCCGCAGAAGGGTGGCGGCCTGGGAGGCCAGGCGGCCCAGCACGACATCGGTCGCGTCGATGACGTGCCACTGACGCTGGACGTCGCCGGGCTTGGGGCTGAACGTACGCACGGGTCGTAGCCTTCGCTTCTTCGTGAATGAATCCTGACAAGGCCACCCGACGATCACAACAGAGAAGGCCGACACCTCGGTGACGCAAACCGGGTGCTGGCCGCTGGCAACCATCCTGGTGGACCGGCGCAGGCCCCTCACGTGAGATCGAGCAAGCCATACGCATAAGTTTCAACTCGGCAGACTACCGTCCGTGCCACGGACGGGTCAAAACGGCCCCCCTCCCGCCCCCGTCCCGCCCCTCAGCCCCGGTCCCGCACGACCCGCCGCTCGTCCCACACCGGCTCGGCCGTCTCCCGCACCACGCCGTCCTCGCCGAACACCAGGAAGCGGTCGAAGGAGCGTGCGAACCACCGGTCGTGCGTCACCGCAAGCACCGTGCCCTCGAACGCCTCAAGCCCCTCCTGGAGCGCCTCCGCGCTCTCCAGGTCCAGGTTGTCCGTCGGCTCGTCGAGCAGCAGCGCCGTCACACCGGCCAGCTCGAGCAGCAGGATCTGGAACCGCGCCTGCTGCCCGCCCGACAGCCGGTCGAACGGCTGCTCCGCCTGCCGGTCCAGCTCGTACCTGCGCAGCGCCGAGGTGGCGGCGCCCCGGTCCCTGGCGTGCTCGGTCCACAGGATGTCCAGCAGGGTCCTGCCGAGCAGCTCGGGGTGCGCGTGCGTCTGCGCGAAGTGCCCCGGCACGACGCGCGCGCCCAGCTTCCACGCGCCCGTGTGCGCCACGTCCTCGCCGGCGAGCAGCCGCAGGAAGTGCGACTTGCCCGAGCCGTTGGAGCCCAGCACGGCGACCCGCTCGCCGTAGAACACCTCCAGGTCGAACGGGCGCATCAGGCCGGTCAGCCCGAGCCGCTCGCAGGTCACGGCCCGCAGCCCGGTGCGGCCGCCGCGCAGCCGCATCCTGATGTCCTGCCGCCGCGGCGGGCGCTGCGGCGGCCCGGCCTCCTCGAACTTCCGCAGCCTGGTCTGCGCCGCCTTGTACCGGGAGGCCATCGCGTCACTGTTCGCGGCGTACTGCCGCAGGTCGGCCACCAGGCGCTTCAGCTGGGCCCGCTTCTCCTCCCAGCGCCGCAGCAGCTCCTCGAACCGCTCGAACCGCTTCTCCCGCGCCTCGTGGTACGTCCCGAAGCCGCCGCCGTGCGTCCAGACGTCCGAGCCGGCCGGCCCCGGCTCCACGCTGACGATCTTGCGCGCGGCGCGGGCCAGCAGCTCGCGGTCGTGCGAGACGAAGAGCACGGTCTTCCGCGTCTCGCGCAGCCGGTCCTCCAGCCAGCGCTTGCCCGGCACGTCCAGGTAGTTGTCGGGCTCGTCCAGCAGCAGCACCTCGTCGCCGCCCCGCAGCAGCGCCTCCAGCACGAGCCGCTTCTGCTCGCCGCCGGAGAGCGTGCGCACCAGCCGCCACTGCGCCTTCTCGTACGGCGTCCCGAGCGCGGCCATCGTGCACATGTCCCAGACGGTCTCGGCCTCGTAGCCGCGGGCCTCGGCCCAGTCGGCGAGCGCCTGCGCGTACACCAGCTGCGCGGCCTCGTCGTCCCGCTCCATCACCGCCAGCTCCGCCGCGTCCACGGCGGCCGCGGCCCGCCGGATCCCGGGCTGCGCCACGGACACCAGCAGGTCGCGCACGGTCCGCTCGTCCCGCACGGACCCGACGAACTGCGGCATCACGCCGAGCCCACCGCTGACCGCGACGCTGCCGCCCACCGGCCGCAGCTCGCCGGCGACCAGCCGCAACAGCGTGGACTTCCCGGCCCCGTTGGCCCCGACCAGCGCGACGGCCTCCCCCTCCCCGACCCGGAAGGACACGTCGTCGAGCAGCACCCTCCCGTCCGGCAGCCGGTACTCCAGGTGCGCGACCTCCACATGTCCCATGCCGGCCAGTCTGCCGCCCACCGCTCCCCCGGCCCCACCGGTTTTCCCCTCGGCCGCCGCTCTCCGTACGCCCGCGGGCTGACCGAGCCGCGGGGTCCCCCTCTAGACTTCCGCCCATGAGTTACGGGCAGGGGGGACCCCAGTGGGTTCCCGGGGGTTCGAACACGCCGGACTGGAACAGGCTCGCGGCCGACGCCGAGCAGAAGCGGGCCCGCAAGCGCTGGTGGGTCATCATCGGCAGCGCGCTCGCCGCCGCGGCCGTCGGCACGGTGGTCGCGCTCGCCATCGTCAACCAGGGGGGTGACGGGGGCGGCACCGCGTCCGACGACCCGGGCTCCGGCGAGTTGCCCGCCGAGCCGTCGGACGGTCCGAGCGACGACCGCACGTTCGAGGAGACGACCCTGCCCCCGCTCCCCCAGCCCCGGGAGTTCATCTCCGACGCCGACAAGGACATCGCGCCCTTCGAGCAGGACTCGTTCTTCGGCGGCGCCATGGAGATAGAGGGCCGGCCCTACGCGCTGGCCGCCTCCGACGCGATCGAGGGCTGTGCCGGCGCCGTCTCCGAGGACCTCGCCACCGCGCTCGCCGACAACGGCTGCGTCACCCTGCTGCGCGCCACCTACACGGCGGAGGGCGTGGCGGTCACCGTCGGCGTCGCCCAGTTCCCCACCGAGGAGGACGCGATCGCGGCCCGGGAGGCCGCGACCGGCAACCTCCAGCCGCTGACCGGCGGCGACACCCCCGAGTTCTGCCAGCGCGGCGGCTGCCGCACCACGACCAACCAGGCCGGCCGCTACACGTACTTCACCATCGCCGGCAACAGCGACGGCACCCCCGACAGCGGCGAGGGAACCCCCGCCCAACAGGCCGCGCGGGACGGCAACGACCACGCCTTCGCCCGCATCATGCAGCGCGGCGAGGCCCAGGCCTCCGCGTCCGCCTCGGCCATCGTCGAGGAGCGCAACACCCGCTGACCGCCAGGACCGTCACGCGGCGGACGCCGGCTCCAGGGTGAAGGGGCGAGGGTCGCCGGCGAGCGATGCCTTCGCGGCGGCGCCGTAGCCGTCGGCGAGGATCTCGATCTTCCCGGCCTCGACCCCGTCGAGGGCGGTGCGGACGATGTCGACGGGGTCGTTCAGCACGCCGTCCGGGAGCGCACCGCCCCCCAGTGCCTCGGCCGCGTACTCCTTCATGGTCCGGGTGGCCGTCGGCCCGAACACCAGGCCGGTGACGAGGGTGCCCTGGCCGGCGAGTTCGAGCCGGACGCCGTTGGTGAGGCTCCACTGCGCGGACTTGGCGACGGCGTACGCGTTGTTGCCGACGAGACTCTGGAAGGACAGGACCGACAGGACGTTGAGGATGGCGCCGCCGCCGTTCCCGGCGAGGACGGGGGCGAAGGCCCGGATCACGGAGAGGGTCCCGTAGACGTGGGTGTCGAGGGTCAGCCTGATCGTGTCGAGGTCTCCGTCGACGAGGTTCACGCCCGACGAGACCCCGGCGTTGTTGACCAGCAGGTCGACGTCGCCGGCGGCGGCCGCGGCCGCCGCGACGGACGCCGGGTCGGTGACGTCGAGCGCAAGCACCTCGGCGCCTGGAACGTCGACGAACTCCGGACGCCGAGCGGTGGCGTACACCTTCGCGGCGCCCCGGCGCAGCAGTTGCTCGGCGAAGTGCCGGCCGAGGTCGCGGCCGGCTCCGGTGACGAGGGCGGTGGCTCCGTGCAGTCGCATGTCTCTCGCCTCTCCTTGAGGGTCCTCCCGGTCCACCCGGGCATGAAGAACCGTACGGGGGGTCAGATGCGCCAGTCGATGCCCTTCTGACTCAGATCCTTACCCGTCTGCCTCAGCGGGTGGCGCGCCGCACCGCTACGATCGCCGCATGGATCCACTGACCGACGTGCTCTCGGTCTCCGGCGTCCGAGGCACCCTCGGCACCCGGATCGAGGCGGGCGGAAGCTGGGCGATGACCCTGGACGACCGTCCCGGCGCGGCGCTGCACGCCATCATCTCGGGCAGCGCGTGGCTCACCGTCGCGGGCCGTGAGCCACGGGAGCTGGCCACGGGCGACGTCGTCCTGCTGTCGGCCGGAACGCGGCACAGCCTGGGCGACGCCCCCGAGACTGAGGCGGGGGCGTTCGACCGGGCGGCGGCGCCCGAGCGCGCGACCGATGAGGTGGTCAGGCTCGGCTCGCCGCCCGTGCGCACGCGGATGGTCACCATGCACTACGACTGCGATCCCGCGGTGCGCACCCGGCTGCTCGGCACGCTTCCCGACCTCGTGCACGTCAGTGCCGACACGGGAGCGGCCTGCTTCGACGACGCCGTGCGCATGCTCGGCCGCGAACTGGCCGAGCCGGGGATCGCGACGACGGCCGTGCTCAACAGCCTCGTCGACATCATGCTGATCCAGTTGCTCCGTGCCTGGCTGGCCACCCGGCCGGCCGAGCAGCGCGGGACCTGGCTCGGCATGCTCGGCGATCCGATCGTCCGCCGGGCGCTCGAGCTCATCCATCGGGACCCCGCACGGCCATGGACGACGGCGACGCTGGCGGCCGCGATCGCGGCCTCGCGCGCGACGCTCGCGCGGCGTTTCCCGGCGGCCATCGGGCAGAGCCCTGCCGCGTACCTGACGCAGTGGCGGATGGACCTGGCAGCCGTCCGGCTCCGCGACACGGACGACTCCGTCGAGGACATCGCGGCCGCCGTGGGGTACGGCTCGGTTCCCGCCTTCAGCCGCGCCTTCACCCGCGCCCGTGGCCGGGCGCCGGGCCGCTACCGCGTCCACGCCCGCGCGGGCACCCGGGTCAGCCCCCGGCGAGGGTCCTGACGTTGCGCGCCTCCCGGTTCCGGGCCGCCAGTTGGTCGTCCGGCGGGTAGGCGACCCGCTCCAACGTCAGTCCGTGCGGCCGCACCACGTGCACCGCCGAGTCGCGGACCCGCCCGGCGAGCACCTTGCCCGGCCAGTCGGGCGGGCGGTGGCCGTCGCCGACGAAGAGCAGCGCGCCGACGAGCGAGCGGACCATGTTGTGGCAGAACGCGTCCGCCTCCACGGTGCCCTCGACGACCCCGTCGGGCCGCCGCTCCCAGCGCAGCGCGCGCAGCGTCCTGATGGTCGTCGCGCCCTCGCGCTTCTTGCAGTACGCGGCGAAGTCGTGCTCGCCGAGCAGCCGCGCTGACGCCTCGTTCATCGCGGCCACGTCCAGCGGCCAGTTGTGCCACAGCACGGACGCGTACTGGAGCGGGTCGACGCCGCCCGGGTGGTCGCTGACCCGGTACGCGTAGCGCCGCCAGATCGCCGAGAACCGCGCGTTGAAGTGCGGGGGCGCCGCTTCGGCCCGCCACACCCGCACGTCGCTCGGCAGCCGCCCGGCCAGCCGCCGCACCAGCCGGTCCCGCTGCTCGAGCCAGACCGCCTCCGGCAGGTCGACGTGCGCCACCTGGCCCCGCGCGTGGACGCCGGCGTCCGTCCGCCCGGCCACGGTCAGCTCGAACCGCCGCGGCGAACGCGTCACGACCCGCAGCGCCTCCTCGATCTCCCCCTGCACGGTCCGCAGCCCCTCCTGCCGGGCCCAGCCGGAGAAGTCGTGCCCGTTGTACGAAAGATCGAGCCGCACGCGGACGTGCCCTGCCTGTACCTCGTCACTCACGGCCCCGATCCTCTCAGAGCCGCCAGGACCGGTAGACCATACTCAGTAAGTATCGAGTATTCTCCCCTCGTCACACGACGAGAAACGGGGAGGACTGTCGTGAGCGTGACCGAGATCAGACCTGGCCAGGAGGCCGAGAGCGCGGCCGAGTCGCAGCACCACACGGGTCCGGCCGAGGTGGTCGGATACGGTCTTGCGGGGCTCGTGCTCGTCGGCGGCGGGGCGCTGTGGACCACACCGGTGCTCAACTGGCTGGTGGGGCCCGCGATCTGCGTGCTGTGCGTCGCGGCGGCCGGCTTCGTCGGCGACCGCGTCCGCGGGGGGAGCGACGCGTGAGCTGGGCCGCGCACGAGCTCGAAAGCTACCTGCTGCACAAGCACGTCAGGACCAAGGCGTCCTTCCTGGCGATCCTCACCGGCTGCCTGGCCCCCGACATGCTGACCAAGCTGCCGGTCTACGGCATCGAGTTGGGCAACCTGGTCATCAGGCCCGACGACCCGTGGGAGTACCACAGGGGCTGGCCGGGCGCCGGGTTCACGCACTCGCTGATGTTCGCCGTCGTCCTCGGCCTGCTGACGCTGTGGGTCTTCAGGAGCCGCGAGTGGGCGCTCGGCCTCTTCGTCGGCACGTCGGCGCACGTCCTCACCGACGTCTTCGACAGCGTCGGCACGATGCTGTTCTTCCCCTTCACCACCCAGCAGTACAGCACCGGCATGTGGGCCTACGCGGCCCAGGCCGGCCGCTACGGCGACGCCGCCGCCTACTACGGCAGTCTCGGCCTGGTCTGGGACCTCTTCTGGCTCACCCTCGCCCTGCTCGGCTTCAAGGCCCTGCGCGCCCGGTACTTCTTCGACGAGGTCGTCACCTCCGATCCCGCCTGGGGCTGGCTCCGCCGCCGGCTCCACCTGTCCGACCGGGTCCTGCTCGCCCTGTACCGGGCCTACTTCGTCTACGGCGCCTGCCGGATCTTCGGCTGGTCGATCTGGGTCCACCTGGTCGAGGGCGCCCCGATGGACTGGACGTGGGGCGGCCCGTACTGGGTCGACAAGGTCACCCTCGAACCGACGCCGCTGCCGGAGCTGGCCGCCAACACCGCCGTCGGCCTGGCCGGGTTCGTCGCCGCCGGCTGGCTGCTGTGGCTGCTGGTCGGCCGCCGCCTGTGGGAGGCCGCCGACGCGGAGCACCGGCGGTGACGGGCCCCGCCGGCGCTCCGCGGGCTAGGTCCTGTCCTGGCGATCTTCGAGGATCAGCTCGCGGCGTCAGACGCGGTGCATCGCAAGGCACCGGATCGCAGCTCATACTTGGCCGTATTCGCGCGATTCGGAAACGCAGCGAGGTGCCGTGTATGGCGTCGCGGGCCCGAAGAAGATCGCCCGGACAGGGCCTAGTTGCCCACGCCGAGGCCGGACATGAACGCGGACGGATAGCGGTCGCCGCGCGCCGCGCCCCGCGGCACGGCCTGCTCGATCTCGGCGAGGTCGTCGGCCGTGAGGCGCACTTCGAGCGCCGGCAGCGCCTCGGCCAGCCGCTCCCTGGTGCGGGCGCCGACCAGCGGCACGATGTCCTCGCCCTGGGCGGCCACCCAGGCGATGGCCAGCTGCGCGACGGTGCACCCCTTCGCCTCGGCGACCCGGCGCAGCGCCGCCACCAGGGCGAGGTTGTGTTCCACGTTCCCGCTGGCGAAGCGAGGGCTGAGGCCCCGGCTGTCGCCCGGCCGCGCGGCACGGTCGGCGGACCAGTGGCCGGAGATGAGCCCACGGCCGAGGACGCCGTACGCGGTCAGGCCGATGCCGAGCTCCCGCAGTGTCGGCAGCACCTCGTCCTCGACCGCGCGGGACATCAGCGAGTACTCGATCTGCAGGTCGGCGACCGGGTGCACGGCGTGCGCCCGGCGGATCGTCGCCGCGTCGACCTCCGAGAGCCCGAGGTGCCGCACGTACCCGGCGTCGATCAGCTCCTTGACCGCGCCCACCGTCTCCTCGATCGGCACCGCCGGGTCGAGCCGGGCCGGTCGGTAGACGTCGACGTGGTCGGTGCCGAGCCGGGTCAGCGAGTAGGCGAGGAAGTTCTTCACCGCCTCGGGACGGCAGTCGTGCCCGCCGAACGCGAGGCCGGGTCCCGGGCCGCGCAGCATGCCGAACTTGACACTCAGCAGGTAGCTGTCCCGGTCCCGGCCGCGCAGCGCCTCGGCGAGCAGCAGCTCGTTGTGGCCCATCGCGTAGAAGTCGCCGGTGTCGATCAGGGTGACGCCGGCGTCCAGCGCGGCCTGCACGGTGGCGATGCTCTCGGCGCGGTCGGCCTCGCCGTAGCCTCCCGACATGCCCATCGTGCCCAGGCCGAGGGCCGAGACGGCCGGTCCCGCGCTGCCCAGGGTTCGTTGCCGCATGAGGTCTCTCCTTCGTCGTCGTTCCCGGTCCCACCCTGCGACCGCGCCACGGCGCGCGGGAGCGGAGCGTTCATCGTGGGAGCGCCGCTCCCTGGAAGCGGTCGCCGACCGGGCGGACCATGGGGTCATGCAACGCGCCCAGCTCGCCGACTTCCTGCGCCGCCGCCGCGAGGCGATCCGCCCGGCCGACGTCGGCATCGCCGACGGCCCCCGCCGCCGCGTCGCGGGGCTGCGCCGCGAGGAGGTGGCCATGCTGGCCGGCATGTCGGTGGACTACGTCGTCCGCCTCGAACAGGGCCGCGGCAGCCAGCCCTCGACCCAGCTGCTCGGCGCGCTGGCCCGCGCGTTGCGCCTCTCCGAGGACGAACGCGACCACCTGTTCCACCTGGCCGGCCACCGGCCACCGCCCGCCGAGGGCGTGGCCCGCCTGGCCCGCGCGGGCCTGGTGCGCATGCTCGACCTGCTCGGCGACACCCCCGCCGTGGTGCACTCCGACCTGGGCGAGGCCCTGGCCCAGAACCGGGCGGCCGTCCTGCTGATGGGCGACCACACGGGCTTCTCGGCAGACCGGCGCTACTTCGCGTACCGCTGGTTCACCGAACCCGCCGTGCGGGCCTTCTGCCCGCCGGAGGAGCGGGAGCACCAGTCCCGGCAGCTCGTGGCCGACCTCCGCGCGACCGCGGGACGCCGGGCCGGCGACCCCACGGTCACC
>NZ_JBHXFJ010000085.1:0-27171 GCF_042722465.1 Streptomyces sp. NPDC127098 | reverse complement strand
AACGCCCGGTTACATTCCGAACCCGGAAGCTAAGCCTGCCAGCGCCGATGGTACTGCATGGGGGACCGTGTGGGAGAGTAGGTCGCCGCCGGACAATTATTGAGTGTGTAGGGCTCGTTGGTTCGCCAACGGGCCCTACACGCGTTTGTGTTGCGGCTCGACGGGCCGGGTGGAAGCATCGGCCGCATGGCGTACACCATCCGGCGTTCATGCCGTGAGGACTGGCGGGAGTTCAGGCAGCTGCGGCTCGCCGCGCTGCGTGATCCCGTCGCGCCGGTCGCGTTCTTCGAGCCCTACGAGGAGGCTTTGCAGCTGACCCGGGGGGAGTGGGAGCGCAGGGCCGCCGGGCGGGGCACGGTCGTGTTCGTCGGGGAGCAGGCGGACGGGGCCTGGGCGGGCATGGTCGGCGTGTACCGGGAGCCGCGCTGGGCGCAGGTCGTCGGGGTGTATCTGTTGCCTGAACACCGCGGCACCGGCCTGGCGGCGCGGTTGATGTGGGCGGCGATCGAGTGGGCCGGCGCCCGCGAGGTGCGGCTCCGCGTCCACGAGTCCAACGCGCGGGCCGCCCGCTTCTACGCCTCGTTGGGTTTCCAGCCGACCGGCACGCGTGACACCGACCCTGACGACCCGTCGTTCGGCGCCTACGAGATGGTGCTCAGGCGCGCGCCTCGGTGACGTCGACGACGGTCAGTTGGGGATGGGCGGTGGCCAACTCGTCGACGAGGGCGCTGCGGAGGGCGGCGGTCTCCCGCTGGTCCCCGACGACGTAGAGGGTGCCGCCCTCGCCGGCGAGGTTGTCGAGGGCGATCGGGTCGACCCGGCCCGGGGTGCAGGACTGGCGGATGTGGAGCTGGTCGAGGCCGCCGAGGGCGCGGCCGATGAGCTCCAGGGCGGCGTCGCGGCGGCCCGGGTGCGCGGTGAGTGCGCTCTCCAGCTCCATGGAGGCGCCGCCCGCGGCGCGCGGGTGGGTGCGGAGGATCTTGCCGGGGGCGCCGGCCGAGCGGCCGCTCGCCCAGCGGTGGACCTGCTGAATGGGCTCGCCGGCCAGGGCGGCGGCGTGCAGGTAGCAGCGGAGGAGTATCTCGGCGGTCTCGGCGTCGAGCCGGAAGACGGGTTCGCTCGGGCGGACCGGGGCGAGCAGGGCCCCCGCGCGGCGGCGGGCGAGTGGCATGTCCTCACAGCCGCGTTGCGGCGCCCAGCGCAGCCGGGTCGGGCTGTCGGTGGCGTGGCCCGGGTCGTAGACGTGGACGGGGCCGAGCTTGTCGCGTTGGCGGGCCGTCCCGGTCCAGAGGCGGCCGGTGGGGTCGACGACGACCAGTCCTGGTGGGGCCTGGAGGACGGTGGCGAGTGGGTCCTGGCCGCCGCTGGACTCGACGGGGACGGCGACGGAGACGGCGGGGGTCTCGGGCTCGATGACGGGCGGCGCCGGTTCGGGTGCGCGCTCCACGACGGGTGCGGGTGCGGGTGCAGGTTCCGGTTCGGCGGGGGACTCGCGGTGCTGGCGGCGGGCGCGGAAGTGCGCGAGCCGGATGGAGATCCACAGGGCTGTGGAGAACAGGACGACGAGCTGGAAGAGGAAGGTCAGCCACAGCAGGGCGGCGCTCGGCAGCGTCGCCGGGTCCGCGGCCGGCCAGGCCGCGGCGACGTCCCGCGGGGCGGTGAGGAACGAGCGGAGGGCGCCCGCGGTGCGCAGGAAGGTGACGCCGTCCGGCCAGGCGCCGTGCCGCAGCAGCCCGGCGAGACCGGTGGCGGTCCAGACGAGGGTGGTGATGCCGAGGGCCAGGCCGAGGGCGCCGACGAGCAGCGCGTCGGGGACACCGCCGCGGCGCTCGGGTGCGTCGTTGCTCATGGGCCTACCCGACGCCCTGCCGCTTCTCGAAGGACATCACGCGGGCCGCGGTCTCGGCCTCGTAGGCGTCGGCGTCGGTCAGCGCGTCGTCCGCCGGCAGCATGGCGGAGGACTCGGTCATGGCGCGGTCGGTGAAGACGAGAGGGCGTTCGGCCTCGGTGACCAGGTGCTTGACGACCTGGACGTTGCCGTTGACGTCCCAGACGGCCATGCCGGGGGTCAGGGTGGGGATGATCTCGACGGCCCAGCGAGGCAGGCCGAGGACCTGTCCCGTGGCGCGGGCCTCGTCGGTCTTCTGGGCGTAGATGGTGCGGGTGGAGGCCATCTTCAGGATGGCGGCGGCCTCCTTGGCCGCGGCGCCGTCGACGACGTCCGAGAGGTGGTGGACGACGGCGACGAAGGAGAGGCCGAGCCGGCGGCCGAACTTCAGCAGGCGCTGGAAGAGCTGGGCCACGGACGGCGAGTTGATGATGTGCCAGGCCTCCTCGACGAGGAAGATGCGCTTCTTCCGGTCGGGCCTTATCCAGGTGTGTTCGAGCCAGACGCCGACGATCGCCATGAGGATGGGCATGGCGATGGAGTTGCGGTCGATGTGCGAGAGGTCGAAGACGATGAGGGGGGCGTCGAGGTCGATGCCGACGGTGGTCGGGCCGTCGAACATGCCGCGCAGGTCGCCGTCGACGAGCCGGTCGAGGACGAGGGCGACATCCAGGCCCCAGGCGCGCACGTCCTCCAGGGCGACGTTCATCGCGTCGGCGGACTCGGGCTGGGGGTGGCGCAGGCGCTCCACGATGTCGGTGAGGATGGGCTGCCGGCCGGTGACGTGCTGGTTGACGTAGGCGTGGGCGACCTTGAGGGCGAAGCCCGAGCGCTCGTCGAGGGTGCGGCCGAGGGCGACCTCGATGATGGTGCGGAGCAGGGCCAGCTGCCCGGTCGAGGTGATGGAGGGGTCGAGCGGGTTGAGGCGGACGCTGCCGTCCAGCGCGGCCATGGGGTCGAGGCGGATGGGGGTGATGCCCAACTCCTCGGCGATCAGGTTCCATTCGCCGACGCCGTCCTCGCCCTGGGCGTCCAGGACGACGATCTGGCGGTCGCGGAAACGGAGTTGGCGCAGGACGTAGGTCTTCTCCAGGGCCGACTTGCCGTTGCCGGACTCGCCGAGCACCAGCCAGTGGGGGGCCGGGAGTTGCTGGCCGTAGAGCTGGAAGGGGTCGTAGATGTAGCCCTTGCCCGAGTAGACCTCGCGGCCGATGATGACGCCCGAGTCGCCGAGCCCCGGGGCCGCGGTGGGCAGGTAGACGGCCTGGGCCTGGCCGGTCGAGGTGCGCACGGGGAGCCGGGTGGTCTCGGTGCGGCCGAAGAGGAGGCTGGTGAAGGCCTCGGTGATGACGCTCAGTGGATCGCGGGGCGGCATGGCGGCACCTCTTTCACGGTCCACGTCACGGGGTGTGGCACGGGGGGTGTCACCGGGAGGCGTGTCATCGCTTGATCCCGGTGGCGAAGGGGAGGGTGTTGACGAAGGCGCGGTGGTGCTCGCGGTCGCACCACTCCAGCTTGAGGTAGGACTTGCCGGCGGAGGCGCGGATGGTGCGCTTGTCCCGGGCGAGCGCCTCGGGGTTGGGCGAGGAGACGGTGAGGTAGCCGACGAGGTTGACGCCGGCGGCGCCGGTGGCGAGGTCGTCGCCGCGCTGGTCGACGCGGCCGTGGGCGGCGACGTCGCGCGGGTCGACGGTGCGGTTCATCTTGGCGGCGCGGGACGCCTCGGCGGCGTCGTTGGTCTTCTCGGTGAGCATGCGCTCGATGGCGATCTCGGTGGGCTCGAGGTCCATGCAGACGGCGACGGTGCGGATGACGTCGGGCGTGTGGACGAGGAGCGGGGCGAGGAAGTTGACCCCGACGGGGGTCATCGGCCACTCCTTGACCCAGGCGGTGGCGTGGCACCAGGGCTCGCGGGTGTCGGACTCGCGGGTCTTCGCCTGGAGGTAGGTCGCCTCGCGGGCGTCGAGCTCGGCGGGCCAGGCGTTGCGCTTGGACATGGCCTGGATGTGGTCGATGGGGTGGTCGGGGTCGTACATGGAGTGGATCAGGGACGCGAGCCGGGCCTCGCCGAGCGGCTGGCGGACGCGGATGTCGGCCTCGGTGAGGCGGGCGCAGATGTCGGCCAGTTCGCGGGACATGACGACGGCGAGCGCCTCGTCCTGGGACATGCGGCGCCGGTCGCCGGTGGTGCGGGCGGCGCGGGCGATGGACTGCGCCTCGTTGCTGAGGTCGCGCGAGTGGTGCATGCAGGCGACGAGGTAGGCCCGGTGCTGCTCGCTCGAGGTGGAGACCATGGACTGGAGCTGGTCGTAGGAGTCCTGGATCCAGCCGGGGGCGGTGGTGTCGCCGCGCTCCCGCACGTCGTTGGCGTGGGCGTCGGGGTCTGCGGGGAGGGTGCGGGCCAGCATCTGGAGGCGGGTGACGTGGCCGTCGCCGTTGGCCACGTGCTTGAGGAGGGTGCCGAAGCGCTCGACGAGGGCCTCCTGGTCCTCGCTGTCGCGCAGGCCGACGCCGGGGCCCTCGATCTCGATGGCGGCGGTGATGGTGCGCCGGTCGGTGTGGAGGAGGACGGCGAGCTCGTCGGGGCCGAAGGCGGTGGGGCACCATTCGACGCGGCCGACGCCGGGGGGCGCGCCGACGGCGACCTCGCGGCCGTCGAGGGTGATGCCGGCCTCGGGGGCGTCGGAGCGGTAGGTGGCGCCGCGGCGCTGGGTGCGCCTGAAGGAACGGTTGATCTCGAACCACCGGTAGAACGTGCGGCCGTTGTACGGGAGGTAGACGGCGGCGAGAGCGAGCATGGGGAAGCCGACCAGGCCGACGAGGCGGAAGGTCAGGGCGGGGATGAGGATGCCGCTCATCATGCCGAGGAAGGCGCCGGCGACGATGAGGGCGATCTCGCCGGCCTCGCGGTTTCTGCCGACGATGGCCTGTGGCCTGGCCCGGCCGATGAGATAGGTGCGGCGCCTGGTCAGGGTGTGGGGCGGAGTGGTCACCTGCTACCTCCTCGGTTGTCTGAGCCCGGGTTCCCGGTGCGGCTGGAGTTCGCTCCAGTCGATGATGAACCCGACTGGCCGGTACGGGAACTGTGAGCAGCGACTCCGCCGGCGACCGGGTTGGCGGGCCGCGGGCCCTGGCCGCCGCCGGCGGCCGCCGCTCCGGCCGCACCGCCGGCGGCGGCTCCGCCGCGGGCGCCGTGGGTGGACATGCCCTCGCGGACGAGGCTGGCCGGGGTGGAGACGGCGGCGCGGGCGGCGCGGCTGCTGGTGTCCTGGCGCATGGCGCGGTGGTTGACGATCTCGTCGCCGAAGCCGGGCACGAACCGGTAGATCATGGCGGAGGCGAAGATGGCCAGGATGATGATGGCGAGCCCGGAGACGATGGCCGAGACGGCGGTGGGGCCGTTCTCCTCGCCGCTGGTGAGGGCGGCGGCGAGGCCGAGGACGATCGCGATGACCGGCTTGATGAGGATGACGGCGATCATGATGCCGGCCCAGCCGCGGACGTGGCCCCAGAGGTTCTTGTCGACGAGACCCGAGTAGACGGCGGTGCCGAGGAGCGCGCCGACGTAGAGCATGGCGGCTCGGATGACGAGTTCGAGGGCGAGGACGCCGGCGGCGAGGATGGAGATCAGGGAGACGACGATCAGCATGATCGGGCCGCCGCCGATGTCCTCGCCGGCCTCCAGGGCGGCGGCGAAGTCGCCGAAGAACGCGGCCGAGTTGTCGCCGGTGCCGGTGACGATGGCGTCGGTGACGTTGTCGGTGGCGGAGACGACGACATAGAGGATGAGGGGCGTGAAGGCGGAGGCCATCACGGTGAGCCAGAGGTAGCCGATGGCCTCGGAGAGCGCGGTGGCGAAGGGGACGCCGCGGACGGCGCGCTTGACGATGGCCAGCAGCCAGAGGATGAGGGTGAGGACGGTGGAGGCGGCGAAGACGACGGCGTACTGGCGGAGGAACGAGGTGTTGGTGAAGTCGACGTTGGTGGTCGAGTTCACCAGGTCGGACAGCTCGTTGACGATCCAGGCGGCGGCGTCGGCGCAGCCGCGGGCGAGGGAGGACAGCGGGTCGAGTGCGCTGGTGGGGCTGTTGCCGCCGTCGCCGCCTCCGCCGTCCTCCGGGTTGCCCTCGCAGATCTCGCGGGCCTGGCCGCTGAGCAGGCCGCAGTCCTCGTCGGACTCGGCGGCGGCGGCGCGGGTGGCGAGGGCGGCGCCGAGGGCGAGGAGGCCGGCGAGGCCGCCGGTGAGGGTGGCGAGTCTGGCCGCCAGCCGCCCCGGGCGCGGGGGGCGGTGGTCAGCGCGCATAGGTGAACCCGCCGAACTGCTCGACCGCATCGGCCATCTCCTCTGCCGTTGATGCGCGTTGGTCCCGTCCGACCGGAGCGGGGCCTTCTTGCTCGTCGAAGGCGGTGATCTTCCAGTCGCCCTCGACCCAGACGAGGTCGTAGGTGGTGGTGTACCAGCCTTCGGTCACGGGGTTGCGCGAGTCGGCACCGGCGAGGCCGAACAGGGTGGAGTACCAGACGGCGACGCGGGCGGTGTCGCCTTCGTACTGGACGGTGTTGGTGCCGACGGGGTTGACGCGGGCGACGAAGGTGGTGCCGGCGGGGGCGGCGCCGGCCTCGGTGAGGCCGATGCGGGTGAGGAAGTCGGGGTCGCTGTAGGTGCGCTCGTACTCGGCGGCCTGGGCGGCGGCGACCTCGGGCGCGTAGACGGTGTCGACGATGGTGGGGCGGCGCGTGGGGTCGAACATCTCGGTGCCGCCGAGGGCCACGGCGTAGTTGGCGGCGGCGCTCTGGGCGCCCTGCTCGGTCTGCGGGTGGCCGACGGGGATGCCGTTCGTCGAGGTGTCGACGGGCGGTTGGCCGCTGGGCGCGGTCGGCTGGGCGCGGTCGCCGCCGCCGTCCGTCTCGGAACTGCCGCCGCCTTCGCCGCCGTTGCCCTCGTCGCGGGTCTGGTTGGCGAAGACGATGGCGCCGAGCAGCAGCACGACGACGCCGATGACGGCGGCGAGGCCGCGGCCCGTGGAGGCGGGTTGGCGGCGGGTGGCCGGCTCGCGCTGCTCGGGCAGCCGGGTGCGGGTGCCGGCGGGAACGCCGCGGGCGCGCGTGTCGTCGTAGTCGTCGCCGTAGCTCATGTCGCGCCCCCTCAACCGGCTGCGAGTCTAGTACCTACCCCCTTGACGTTAGCGTCCTCAACTGACGTTCGGCCCCTGGGAATCCCCGGTTGGTGAGGGTGAAGGTGGCATGGACGTCGCATGGAGGCACGGTGGGGTGGGGGCGCCCGGGAGGTGCCGGTTCCCGGGCGCCCGACCGGCGGTCAGATCTGGGGCTTCCGGTGCTCGTAGGTGGCGCGGAGGTGGCGGGTGATGGCCTTGCGTTCCGCGGTGCGTCGGGAGCGGAGCCTGGCGTCGTCGCGGGAGGCGGCCCAGGCGGACTCGCGCAGCAGCTTGCGGTAGCTGACGAGGCGTCGTTCGGGCAGGGCGCCGTCCTCGACGGCGGCGAGGACGGCGCAGTCGGGTTCGGTCTGGTGGGCGCAGTCGGCGAAGCGGCAGTGGCGGGCGAGTTGGGTGATCTCGGCGAAGACCTGCTCGATGCCGTCGCCGGTGTCCTGGAGGCCGACGGCGCGCAGCCCCGGCGTGTCGATGAGGACGCCGCCGGTGGGGAGGGGGAGGAGTTCGCGGTGGACGGTGGTGTGGCGGCCCCTGCCGTCCTGCTCGCGGACGTGTCCCGTGGCGAGGAGGTCGGCGCCGAGGAGGGCGTTGCCGAGGCTCGACTTGCCGGCGCCCGAGGCGCCGAGCAGCACGACGGTGCCGGTGAGGACGGCGGTGAGGGTGTCGAGGCCCTCGCCGGTGGCGGTGCTGGTGAGGAGGACGTCGACGCCGGGGGCCAGCTCCGCGGTCTCGGCGAGGGCGTCGGCGGGGTCGGTGGTGGCGAGGTCGGCCTTGGTGAGGACGATGACGGGCCGGGCGCCGCTCTCCCAGGCGAGGGCGAGGAGTCGTTCGACCAGCCCTGGCGCGGCGCGGCCGGCGAGGGAGACGGCGATGGCGACGGTGTCGACGTTGGCGGCCAGGGCCTGGGCGTGGGAGCGGGCACCCGCGGAAGCGCGGGTGATGGCGGTGCGGCGGGGGAGGACGGCGGCCAGCTCGGGGGTGGGACCCGGGCGCAGGGCGGCCCAGTCGCCGGTGCAGGGCGGGGCGGTGCGCTGGTCGGTGGTGGCGCGGACGGTGCCGGTGGTGGTGACGGCGGTGGCGTGGCCGCGGTCCACCCGGACGATGCGGGCGGGGTGGTGGCCGGCGGCCTGGTGGTCGGCGAACGCGGCGGCCAGGTCGGCGTTCCAGCCGTAGGAGGTGAGGGGGTGGGAGTGGGAAGGTGCCTGAGGCGAAGTCAACGTGAGGACCCTTGGGTGAAAGGTGGGGTCCGGTGGTGGCGGCTCGGTGTGCTCAGCCGCGGCAGGCCGGGGCCCCGGATGGGAGGTTGGCTCGGACGTCGCGCGTGGTGGCGACGGATGTCGCGGTCATCAACCTCACCTCCTTCTGGCGCCGGGTCCTGTCGTCTGGTGTGGGGAGGTTAGCAGCGGCGGCCTGGCGGGCGCAGCACGTTTTCCGCCCGGACAGGGCCTGGGGCCGCCCGGCGGGCGTCCGAGGGGCGGAACGCGCTGGTGGGGGCCGTGCGGGCGTGTTGGGATGGCCGGCATGGGAGAGCTGGACGTGCGGGCCGCGGTGCCCGCGGACGCCGAGGCCGTGCTGGCGTTCTGGCGGGAGGCCGCCGAGGGCGTGAGCATCAGCGACGACCTGGACGGGGTGGGGCGGCTGATCGCCAGGGACCCGGAGGCGCTGCTGCTCGCCGAGCGCGACGGGGCGCTGGTGGGCACGGTGATCGCCGGGTTCGACGGCTGGCGCTGCCACCTGTACCGGCTCGCGGTGGCGCCGGCGTGCCGGCGGCAGGGCGTGGCGACGGCGCTGCTCGCGGCGGCCGAGCGGCGGTTCGTGGCGCTGGGCGGGCGGCGGGCCGACGCCATGGTGCTGCACCACAACGAACTGGGGCACCGGGCCTGGGACGCGGCCGGCTACCGGCGGCAGCCGGAGTGGGGCCGCTGGGTGAAGGGCCTCGCCGGCTGAGTCGGCGGGCGGACAGGCGGGCGGGGTCGATGAGTTCGGCTCGGGTGGCTGGTCTCCTTGGGCATGGGTGGCGTGGAGTTCGAGGTGTGGGGGCCGGTGGCGCGGTCCGATGTGCCGGGCCTGTGCGAGCGATTCGGGGCGGCCGTGGCGGCGGGCGGCGGCGGCCCGGTGGTGGTGGACCTGCGGGTGCTCGACCGGCCCGGGCCGACGGCGGTGGAGGCCGTCAGCCGGCTGGCGCTGACGGCGCGGCGGCTCGGCTGCCAGGTGTCGTTCACCGGGGTGGACGACGGCTTACGGCGCGTGCTCGGCTTCCTCGGGCTCGCCGAGATCCTGTCGCCCGAGCTCGCCGGCCCCGGGGAACCCGGGGTCGACCGTGGCGCCCGGCGGCAGGTGGTCGGGGAGCCCGAAGAGCGGGAAGAACCGCTCGGTGTCGAGGAACGCGTTGATCCCCGTGACCCGGCCCGCTGAGATCTCCAGGACCTGAAGGGCCCAGGGCGCGTGGCCGCCGTCCGACGTCGGCCGGTACTGGCCGAAGGCGGGGCTGCCGTTGGCCCAGGTCGGTATCAGCCGGGAGCCGGCGCAGCCTATCCCGGGGCCCGCCATCCAGGCCCGCACGTCCTCGCGGCCGCGCAGCCACAGGTCGTAGGGCGGCATGGACAGGGTGGCGTCCTCGTGGAGCAGGGTGGTGAGCGCGTCGAGGTCGTAGCGCTCGAAGGCGTCCAGGTAGCGGGCGAGCAGCTCGCGGTGCTCGGCGGTGAGCGGCTCGGCCGGGTCGGCCGGTGAGGCGCCGGTGGCGGCGAGCGTGGCGCGGGCCCGCTGGAGGGCGCTGTTGACCGAGGCGACGGTGGTGTCGAGGAGCTCGGCGACCTCGCTGGCCTTCCAGCTGAGCACCTCGCGCAGGATGAGCACGGCGCGCTGGCGGGGCGCGAGGTGCTGGAGGGCGGCCACGAAGGCCAGCCGGATGGTCTCGCGGGCCTCGGCGGTCTCGGCCGGGTCGGCGGTGAGGGTGCGGCTGTCTGGCATGGGCTCGATCCAGGCGGTCTCGGGCAGCGGCGGGCCGAGCTCGGCGGAGGCGGTCGGGACGGGCGACGACAGGTCCATGGGGCGGGCCCGGCGGCCGGCGCCGCTCAGCATGGTGAGGCAGACGTTGGTGGCGATGCGGTAGAGCCAGGAGCGGAGCGAGGACCTGCCCTCGAAGCGGTCGAGGCTCCGCCAGGCCCGCACCATCGTCTCCTGCACCGCGTCCTCCGCCTCGAAGGCGGAACCGAGCATGCGGTAGCAGTGGGCGGTGAGCTCCCTGCGGTGCCGCTCGAGCTCCCGCTCGGTGGGTTTTTCGCTGGTGGCGGTGGGTGTCGTCATGGCGTGCGCTCGCTTCCCTGGGGTGGCCGGGACGCTCGCCCGTCCATGTGCGGCCACCATAACGAGGGGGTCTGACAACGGCCGGGTTCCGCGGCGGCGAGCCGTCGTCAGCCGGCGAGCTCCCCGACGATGACCTCCGCCTCGGCCCGCGTGTAGGGGCCGCCGAGGCTGGCGGTGCCCTGCCGGTCCGGCCCGGCGAGCACGCCGGTGGACACCAGCCGGCCGCCGTGGACGAAGGCGAGCTGGCCACGCGGGTAGGGCTCGGACCGCACCCGCTCGGTCAGGCCGCGCAGCTCGGCGACGTCCTCGGGACGGAAGGTGACGCGCACCGCCCACAGATCGGCGACCGGCCCCGGGACGGCCTCGGCGTCGGCGACCTCCTCGACGGTGAGGCCGCCGTCGAGGTCGAGGGTCCGGCACAGGGAGTCGGCGGGGTCGTAGAAGGCGTCGGGCCGGCCCGCGGGGCAGGAGGGCGCGAACAGCTGGGAGGTGACCTGGGCGATGCGCAGCGGGTGGGCGGCGGGGGGCGGGTCGGTGAGCGGCGCGTTCCTGGCGAGGGTGACGGCCAGGAAGGACAGGGCGCCGCCGAGCACGCAGAGCGCCGCGGCGGTCAGCGTCGGTCCCGACGGGCGCGGACCGGCCGGGTGCGGTCTGTCCTGACGTGGGCCGGTTGGCGCGCCGCCGCTCATAACGGTCCCTCCCGTCCCCCTACCGGGGGCCCCTGTGCCGCATAAAGTTAGCGCTACCGGTGGCCTGTGCGCAGGCGGGTCGGAAGAACGGATGCAGGGGGTTCGTGGGATGCGTGACCGGGTGCTCGACGGCCGTTACCGGCTCGGGCGGCAGTTGGGTGCGGGCGCCATGGGCACCGTCTGGGAGGCGCTCGACCTGCGCCTGGAGCGGACGGTGGCCGTGAAGGTGGTCGGCTCGGTCGCCGTGGGGCGCGATCCACGGGCCCGGGAGCGGTTCGAGCGGGAGGCGAAGCTGCTGGCCGCGCTGTCCAGCCCGTTCATCGTGACCGTGCACGACGTGGGCGAGGCGCGGTTCGAGAACGACCCGGACCCGGTCCTCTACCTGGTGATGGAGCGGCTGCGTGGCCGCTCGCTCGACCAGGTGCTCGCGGACGAGCTGCCGCCGCTGGTCGAGGTGGCGCGCTGGGGCGAGCAGATCTGCCGGGCGCTCGCGGTGGCGCACGAGGCGGGCGTCGTGCACCGGGACCTGAAGCCGGCCAACGTGATGGTCGAGCCCGACGGTCTGGCCCGGGTGCTGGACTTCGGCATCGCCGCGGTGCTCGCCGAGTCCACCGACCACGCGCGGCTCACCTCGACCGGCGTGGTGGTGGGCACCCCCGCCTACATGTCGCCCGAGCAGATCGAGGGCCGGGCGGTGGCGGCCAACACCGACCTGTACGCGGCGGGCTGTCTCCTGTACGCGCTGACGACCGGCCGGCCGCCGTTCCACGGCGCGTCGCTCTACCAGCTGCTGCGGCAGCAGTTGGAGGAGACGCCGGTCGCGCCCGGCACGCTGCGGGCCGGGGTGCCGCCCGAGTGGGACGATCTTGTGCTGTCCATGATGTCCAAGCGGCCGGAGGAGCGCCCGGAGAGCGCGGAGGCGGTGGCCGAGCGGCTGCGGGACCTGTCCGGTCTGGTCGCCGGCACGCTGTCGGCGGCGCCGGTGGCCCGGCTGGACTACGAGCCGACGCGGGTGGACCCGCGGTCCGTGCTGCTCGCCGCGTGCCCGTGGGCCGCGGGCGGCCGGCTGCCGCTGGCCACGGGCCAGCGGATGCGGCTGGCCGACGTGCTGCCTGGCGGGGACGCCTTCCGGGTCGGCCTGCGGGGCGAGGCCCTGGCGGACGGTCCCGCGCTGCACGTGGACGCGAGCGCGCTGGTCCTCGACGAGGCCGGGCGGGTGCTGTCGGACGAGCACTTCGTCTTCTTCAACAACACGGAGCCGGCGGGCGTCGGGGTGCGTCTGGAGGGCGGCGAGTCGGAGGCGTGGTTCGCGGTGCGGCTGCCGGCGTTGCCGGCGGCGGCGGAGCGGGTGGTGTTCGCGCTGTCCGTGGACGAGGAGCGGACGCCGGGGCGCGACCTGTCGGACGCGGGGCTGCTCCACACGCGGCTCGTCGACCCGTCGAACGACCGGGAGCTGCTGTGCTACGGGTTCCCCGCGGGTCCTGCGGGTGCGTCCGGGGTGCTGCTCGGCGAGCTGGTCCGCGAGGAGGACGGCTGGTGGTTCTCGGCGGCGAGCGTCGCCTTCGACGGCGGCCTCGCGGAGATCGCGGAGAGCCACGGCGTGGCGGTCGAGGCGGAGACGACGTGACGTGACGCGGCGCGTCGGCTTGGCGCCGGCGGGGGTTTCCCCCACCCACCCGCCCTTGGCGGCGTAGCCGCCGGGGCGGCGGGTCGCTGCGCGGTTGGGGCGCGACGGGTTTGTTCCCCACCCAACCCGCCCTTTCCGCCGCGCGGCGCAGTGCGGAGCCGCTGCGCGTCGCGGCGCGCTGGTCTTGTCCCCCACCCGCCCGCCCTTTTCGCGCTTCGCGCGGTCGGCCGGCGCCGGCTGCGGCGCGGAGGGGGTGGGTGGGGCAAGACCGGCGGAGCCGGTCGCCCGCGCCGCCGCGCGCAGCGGCGTCGTGCCGCGTCAGCGGAGAGGGCGGGGGGTGGGGAAAGAGACCCCGGTCTACTTCAGGAGGCGGGAGAGGCGGCGGTCGGCGAGGGATTTGCCGTCGGTCTGGCATGTGGCGCAGTACTGGAGCGACGAGTCGCTGAAGGACACCTCGCGGATGGTGTCCCCGCACACCGGGCACGGCTCGCCGGTGCGGCCGTGGACCCGGAGGCCGCTCTTCTTCTCGGCCTTGAGGCGGCCGGCCGCAAGGCCCGACGCGCGGTCGACGGCGGTGCGCAGGGTGCCGGTGAGGGCCGCGTGGAGGGCGGCGACCTCCGTCTCGTCGAGGCGGGCGGCCAGCCGGTACGGGGACATGCGGGCGGCGTGCAGGATCTCGTCCGAGTACGCGTTGCCGATGCCGGCCAGCACGGACTGGTCGCGCAGGACGCCCTTGAGCCGCCGGTTCTCGTCGCGGAGCAGGGCGGCGAGCGCGGCGGGCGTGAAGTCGGGGGCGAGCGGGTCGGGGCCGAGGCGGGCGACGCCCGGGACGTCGGCGGGGTCGCGGACGCAGTAGACGGCGAGCCGCTTCTGGGTGCCGGCCTCCGTGAGGTCGAAGCCGGCGCCCTCGGGGGTGTCGAGCGCGACGCGGAGGGCGAGCGGGCCCTTGCCGGGGCGCGGCGGGGTGGCCGGGAGGTGGTCCTGCCAGCGCAGCCAGCCGGCGCGCGCGAGGTGGATGACGAGGTGGAGCTCGCCGACCGTGAGGTCGAGGAACTTGCCGTGCCTGGACACCGCCGTCACCGGTTGGCCCTCGACGGCGGTGAGCGGCGGGTCGTAGGTCTTCAGGACGTGGAAGGCGACCGGCATCGCGCGGCGGACCCGGTGGCCCACGGCTGAGCCGGTCAGGAACGCGCGCAGTGCCTCGACCTCGGGGAGTTCGGGCATGCCTCCCAGCGTAGGCCAGCCTGGGACAAACCGAACGGGCCTACGGCTGCATGGGCCCCGGGACGTCGGCCCGGTCGTCGTCGGCGTCGCGCTGTTCCTCCAGGGTGTCCAGGTAGAGCAGGGCGACCGTCAGGTCCTCCGGGGTGAGCTGGCCGTCGGCCGGGTCGGGCGGGTTGAGGGAGAGCGCGGAGCCGCCGGTGAGGGCCAGGCGCAGCGGGAGGGAACCGGCGTCGGGGCCGGCGAGCTGGCCGAGGTCGAAGGTGGCGGCGGTGAGCACGCCGTTGCGGATCTCCAGGCGGGTCTCGACGGGCTCGGTGGCGTCGGAGGCGTCGGAGGAGGCCGGGTCGACCAGCGGTGGGAGGCCGAACCGCTCGGTCTGGGCGGTGAGCAGCGCGAGCAGCGGGGCCAGGGCGCGGCGCGCGTCGTCGGCGGCCATGGTGACGGTGACGAGCTCGGCGCCGCGCGCCTCGCCCGAGGAGCTGAGCGTGGCGTCGGAGCGCAGCGCGGTCTCCAGGGCCTCGACGAACCCCCACTGGGCCTCGGGCGTCAGCAGCTCGCCGCCGTCGACGAGGGCGCCGGCCATCCGCTCGGAGGCGTCGGCGCTGACGCCGTCGGCGCCGCCCTCGCTGAGCGCGGCCGCGTAGTCGGGGTAGCGGTCGGGGTCGATCTCGACCCAGTTGCCGGCCAGCGCGTTGCGGGCGGCGGTGAGCGAGTCGGGGAGCTGGGCGGCGTCCTCCTCCAGGCGCTGGGCGCGGGCGACGGCCGCCTCGCCGGCGTCGTAGACGTCGTCCACGACGGCCTGGGCACCGAGCCGCACGTAGGTGTGGTCCCCTATGTTCTTCACGCCCGCCACGTCCCGGCCGCCGAAGTTGATGGTCATGGCGCCGTCCAGCGGGTCGTCGGGGTCGAGGTCCCGCATCCGGGTCTCGCGCTCCGGGTCGCCGACCGCGACGGTGAGCTCCAGGTCGGCCAGCAGCCTCGCCTGGTCGGCGGACGGCTGGCGGTGGCCGCCGTCCCGCGCGGCCGCGCGCTGTAGGTAGGCGTAGACCTCCTCCGGGGTCGCCTCCAGGGTGGCGCCGACCGTCAGCGCCTCCCAGGAGAGCAGCTCGTCGGCGGCGTCCGAGACCTCGAGACCGGCGCGCGCCTGCTGTATCACCTGGCAGGCGCCGGTGGTGGCGGTGAGCAGCGCGGCGCCGCCGAGGGCGGCGAGCCGCGTGAGGAGCGGTCGGTTGCTCGGGCGGGTACTGATGGCTCACTCCTGGTCGGTGGGGGCCTGGTCGGCGGGAAGCGGTGTCGAGGACACCCGGCGGCTCGTCCCGCGTCACGGGGGACGCGGCACCAGTCTCCACGGGCAACGATCGAGCCCCGCGTCGGAGTGCCCCCTGTGGCCGAGGCGTCACCGTCCGGTAAGCCGCTTGTTAGCTAACGGTCGCCGCCGCGTCCTTCGGTGGCGGCGTCTAGCCTTTCGGTATGGAGGAACCCCAGCGCGAGCCGTGGATCGTCGGTGTCTCGGGCGCCTCGGGGACGCCCTACGCGGCCGCGGTGCTGCGGGCGCTGCTGGCGGCCGGCGAGTCGGTGGACCTGGTGGTCAGCCGGGCGGCGCGGCTGACGCTGCTCGACGAGACGGGCGTGTCGTTCCGGGACGGGCACTGGCGGGACGATCTGCGGAGCTGGCTGGCGCGCGGGGCGGACGGCAAGCCGGACACGTATCTGGCCGCGCTGCCCGACCTGTCGGGGGACGTGGTGCGGTGCTGGCGTCCCGGGGACCTGGCGGCGGGTCCTTCGTCCGGCTCGTACCGGGCGCGGGGGATGCTGATCGTGCCGGCCTCGACGGCGGCGGTGGCCGGGGTGGCGCTCGGCCTGTCGAAGGACCTGTTGCAGCGGGCCGCCTCGGTCACGCTGAAGGAGCGGCGGCCGCTGGTGGTGGTGGTGCGGGAGACGCCGCTCGCCGGGCAGACGCTGCGGCAGCTGGTGGCCCTGGACGAGGCGGGGGCGGTGGTGCTGCCGGCGTCGCCCGCGTTCTACGCCGGGGCGAGCCACATCCAGGACGTGGTGGACTTCGTGGCCGGCCGGGCCCTGGACGCGGCGGGGGTGGCGCACGACCTGTACCGCCGGTGGCGTGGGGAGCTGGGGGGTGGCGCCGCTCGTTCGGCCCACCACTCGTAGGTGGCCGGGGGCGAATGCCTTAGATTCGTCTGTGCAATCGACCAGGGGACGAGGAAGGCTCTGTGACGATGGACGCGGTGGACAGGCAGCTCATCCAGGCCCTTCGGGAGAACGGCCGGGCGTCCTACGCCGAACTCGGCCGTCTGGTGGGCCTCTCGGGGCCCAGCGTCACCGACCGGATCAACCGCCTGGAGGCGGCCGGCGTTATCACCGGCTACCGGGCCACGGTGGACGCCCGCTCGCTCGGGCTCGGCGTCACCGCGCTGATCGGCATCCAGCTGTCGGACTCGGTGGACCACGAGGAGGTCGCGGGCCGGCTGCGGGAGCTGGCCGAGATCGAGGACTGCTGGTTCATCGCCGGCGACGACTCGTTCATGCTGAAGGTCCGCGCCACCGACGTGGACGGTCTGGAGCGCACCATCCGCCGGCTCTCCTCCACCAAGGGCGTCTCGCGCACCAGGACCACGATCGTGCTGTCCACCAAGTGGGAGAACCGGGTCGGCGACCTGCCCGACGGGGTGCGGGCGTAGTCTCGTCGTTGTCCGGCGGTCGCCCGCCGGCGGCCGGCACGGTGGCGAGAGGGAGGCGCGGCGCATGGACGCGGGGCTCAAGCGGGATCTCGAGGAGAAGGTGCGCTCCGGGGAGCGGCTTTCCCGGGAGGACGGCATCGCGCTCTACGAGTCCGACGACCTGGCGTGGCTGGGCGGCCTCGCGCACGAGGTGCGGACCAGGAAGAACGGCGACGTCGTCTACTTCAACGTCAACCGCCACCTCAACATGACCAACGTGTGCACGGCCTCGTGCGCCTACTGCTCGTTCCAGCGCAAGCCGGGCGAGAAGGACGCGTACACGATGCGCATCGAGGAGGCCGTGCGCCTCGCCAAGGCGATGGAGAACGACCAGCTCACCGAGTTGCACATCGTCAACGGCCTGCACCCGACGCTGCCCTGGCGGTACTACCCGCGTTCGCTGCGCGCCCTCAAGGAGGCGCTGCCCGAGTCGGTGCAGCTCAAGGCGTTCACCGCGACCGAGATCCACCACTTCGAGACCATCTCCGGGCTGCCGGCGTCCGAGATCCTCGACGAGTTGATCGACGCCGGTCTGGAGTCGCTGACCGGCGGCGGCGCGGAGATCTTCGACTGGGAGGTCAGGCAGCACATCGTCGACCACAGGACCCACTGGGAGGACTGGTCGCGGATCCACCGCCTGGCGCACTCCAAGGGCCTCAAGACGCCCTGCACCATGCTCTACGGTCACATCGAGGAGCGCCGGCACCGGGTGGACCACGTGCTGCGGCTGCGCGAACTGCAGGACGAGACCGGCGGCTTCCAGGTCTTCATCCCGCTCCGCTACCAGCACGACTTCGTCGACATGAAGGACGGCAAGATCCGCAACCGGCTCCAGGCCAGGACCACCATGGCCACCGGCGCGGAGGCGCTGCGCACCTTCGCGGTCTCCCGGCTGCTGTTCGACAACGTGCCGCACGTCAAGGTGTTCTGGGTGATGCACGGGATCCAGACCGCCCAGCTGGCGCTGCAGCACGGCGCCGACGACATGGACGGCTCGGTCGTCGAGTACAAGATCACCCACGACGCGGACAACTTCGGCACCCCCGACAAGCTCACCAGGGACGACCTGCTCGAGCTGATCAGGGACGCCGGCTTCCGCCCGGTGGAGCGCAACACGCGGTACGAGGTGCTGCGCGAGTACGAGGGCCCCGACCCGGACCGTCGTGAGTCGCCCCAGCCGATGCGGGTGTGAGCGGCGTCGCCATGCGGTTGCGGTTCGTGCTCGACCCAGCGGTCACGGCCGAGCTCCGGGAGGGGCTCGCCGAGCTGTGGGCCGACGTCACCAACGCCGGCGGCGCGGTCGGCTTCGTGCCGCCGGTGACGACGGCCGACGTGACGCCGGCGCTGCGGCAGCACCTGGTGGGGATGGCCGAGGGCACCACCCGGCTGCTGGTCGGCCTGCCGGCCGGCGGCGACGACGGTGCGGGACGGCCGGTGGCCACGGCGTTCTTCAAGCTCAACACCCACCCGCTGATGGGCCACTGGCTGGGGCTCGGCACGGTCATGGTCCACCCCGACCTCCAGGGCGCCGGCGCCGGCCGCGCGCTGCTCGCCGCGGCGGCCTCGGCGGCCCACCGCGTGCTGCCGGGCACCACCGGCATCCGCCTCACCTGCCGGGGCGGCCTCGGCCTCGAACGCTTCTACGCGGCCTGCGGCTACCGCGAGGTGGGCCGCCTGCCGGCGGCGATCAGGGTCGCCGAGGACGACTACCGCGACGACATAACGATGTGGCTCCCGCTTGGCCCTGACCGGGCGGTCCTGGCAGCGACCGCCGGCGCTGCCGGCGGGGGCCGGTGAGGGCCGGCCCGGTGCGGGGCCCTGCGCGGGCGGCGTCTGGGAGTCGGTGAGGAACGGCGTGGTGGCTTCGCTGGGCCTTGTGCGGGTGGTCTTCGGGGGCCGGTGAAAGCCGGCTTGGTGCCTGTGTTTCACTGGGAGGCAGCCAAAGTGGGACAAGTCAGCGTGGGACCGGGAGGTGGCACCGTGAGCCACAGCACGGAGGCAACCGAGCGGACGGCCACCGTCGGCGAAGCCGATGGTGTGGCCGAGGCCGGCGTCGAGTCCCCTGAGAC
Source organism: Streptomyces sp. NPDC127098 (assembly GCF_042722465.1). NCBI lineage: Bacteria > Bacillati > Actinomycetota > Actinomycetes > Kitasatosporales > Streptomycetaceae > Streptomyces > Streptomyces sp. NPDC127098. The sequence goes on along the minus strand of NZ_JBHXFJ010000085.1, from coordinate 8,462 downwards.
GGCCGAGCCCGCCGCCGGCGCGGCTGCGCCGGCCAGGCCCGCCGCAGGCGACGCCGGGGCTGAGCCCGTCACCGTCGGCGGAGCCGACGAGGCTGCCGCGCCGGCCGTCACCCCGGACGGCGCCGCGGTGAGCGCCAGCGAGCCCGCAGGCGACGCCGCAGGCGGATACGCCACCGTGCGGTACACCCTCGCGCGGTTCGGTGTGTTCGTGGCGTCGTTCGTCGTGATCGCGGCGCTCGCCTACGTCGGGGTGCTGCCGGAGTCGTTCGGGGCGGCGAACCCGCTGTGGATCGCGCTGTTGGCGATCATCGTGTCCGCGCCGATCAGCTACGTCGTGCTGCGGCGCCAGCGGGACGCGATGTCGCAGCAGATCGCGCCCCGGATCGAGCAGGCCAGGGGACGGCTGCGGGCCAACCAGTCCATGGAGGACGACGCCGCCTGAGGCCGTCCCGCGGAGTGATCCGCCTCACGCCGCACTGTCATCTCCCCTTTCTTCACCGGTAGTTGTGATCGGACCCATGACGTGTCCGAAACCTGGTGCTACCGTCGTGCGTGTGAACACCGCAGCCGCGCCCCTCTCTGACCCGAGCACTCTGCTCGTGGCGCGCCTGCACATCGATCTCTGCCGCTGTCTGACCGCGGCCTGTCGCTGATCCGCGTTTACCCGACGCCGATAACGGCGACCCTTCTCGCGCGCCACGTTCCCGCGCCGCGCTCGCATGTCATTCACACCTGACCGGAGTGTGCCCTGTGTCAACCCCGTCCCCCACCCGCGACGGCAGACGGCTCTCAATATCCCTGCCCCCGTTCTGGGCCCAGATCCTCATCGGCCTCGTGCTCGGCGTGCTGCTCGGCTGGATAGCCCGCGCCACCGAGGTCGAGTGGCTCGGCCGGACCCTCGACGAGATCGGTGGAAACTTCGTCCAGCTGCTGCGGCTCGCCGTCGCGCCCCTGGTCTTCTTCGCCATCGCGGTCTCCATCACCAGCCTCCGCAACGTCTCCAACGCCGCCCGCCTGGCCGGGCGGACGCTGCTGTGGTTCCTGGCCACCTCGCTGATCGCCGTCGCCATCGGCATCGTCATCGGCCTGGTCACCAACCCGGGCGACGGCACGGGCCTCACCCCGGCCGACGGCTCGGCGCCGGAGACCAGGGGCTCCTGGCTCGATTTCCTGACCGGGATCATCCCGACCGACATCATCACGCCGTTCACCGAGCTGAACGTGCTGCAGATCGTCTTCCTCGCCGCCGCCGTCGGCATCGCCGCGCTCCAGCTCGGTGACCGGGCCGCGCCGCTGATCACCTTCGGCGAGACGGCGCTCGAACTGCTGCAGAAGGCGCTGTGGTGGGTGATCCGGCTGGCCCCGATCGGCACGGTCGGCCTGATCGGCCGCTCGATCAACGAGTACGGCTGGGACCTGCTCGGCGACTACGCGACCTTCACCGTCGACGTGTACGTCGGCTGCGCGCTGGTGCTGTTCGGCGTCTACCCGCTGCTGCTGCGCTTCGCCGCCGGCGTCGACCCGCTGCGCTTCTTCCGCGCCGCCTGGCCCGCGATCCAGCTGGCGTTCGTCTCCCGCTCCTCGGTCGGCACGCTGCCCGTGACCCAGAAGGTCACCGAGCGGCTCGGCGTGCCCCGCGAGTACGCCTCGTTCGCCGTGCCGTTCGGCGCCACGACCAAGATGGACGGCTGCGCCGCGATCTACCCGGCGCTGGCGGCGATCTTCGTCGCGGAGATCTTCGACGTCAGCCTGGGGCTGCAGGATTACGTGCTGATCGTGTTCGTCTCGGTGATCGGCTCGGCCGCCACCGCCGGCCTCACCGGCGCCACCGTGATGACCACGCTGACCCTCTCCACCCTCGGTCTCCCGCTGGAGGGCGTCGGTCTGCTGCTGGCCATCGACCCGATCCTGGACATGGTCCGCACCGCCACCAACGTGGCAGGCCAGGCGGCCGTGCCGGTGATCGTGGCGGCCCGCGAGGACATCCTGGACCGCGAGGTCTACGAGCACGCCACCAGCTTCGAGATCGACGGCGTCGACGCGACCCCGGCGCGGGCCGCCGCCGCGTAGCGGCAACCCTCCGCCCACCGAGTGGCCGGCCTCCCGGGAACCCCGGGGGCGCCGGCCACTCGGCGTCGGGGCACGGTGGGAAAAGGTGGCCTCGGCGCCGCCCTGGAAGGCCCCGCCCGGCGCCTGGCGGGGGCCGTGGGGACGCGGCCGCCGGTGGCCTGGAACCCGCCTCCGGGGCCCGCGCGGCAGGCGCCGAGACGCCCGTCTGTACTCTCGTCACACCCCATCTGACCTGGCCTTTTGCCCGTTCGCGCGACTAGGATCCCGGTATGGAACGGGACATACGCACCGTCGAGGACGTACTGCGGCTGCTGGACGGGAGGTTCCCGCCGGCGGCCGACCACTGGCGGGAGTTCTACGCCGACCGGGACCGGCCGGTGCCGTTCTTCGTCGACAAGCCGGACGAGAACCTGGTCTCCGCCCTGGACCGCGGCCTGGTCCCGCCGGGCGGCCGGGTGCTGGACCTCGGCTGTGGTCCCGGGCGCAACGCGATCCACCTCGCGCGGCGCGGCTTCGCCGTGGACGCCGTCGACCTGTCGCCGACCGCCGTGGCCTGGGCGGGGGAGCGGGCCGAGGCGGCCGGCGCCGACGTGCGGTTCCGGTGCGGCGACGCGTTCGAGCTCGTCGGGCACGGCGAACTCGCGGGACCCTACGACCTGATCCACGACTCCGGCTGCTTCCACCACCTGCCGCCGCACCGCCGGGTCAGCTACCTGGCGCTCCTCGACCGTGCCCTGGCGCCCGGCGGCCACCTCGCCCTCACCTGCTTCGCGGCGGGCGCCGAGCGGTCCGGGACCGAGCTGTCGGACGCCGACCTCTACCGCGCCGGCGACCTCGGGGGCGGCCTCGCGTACACCCCCGAGTCGCTGCGCCGGATCTTCGCCGACCTCGACGAGGTCGAACTGCGCCGGATGCGCGACGAGCCGGCCGACTCCCCGCACTTCGGGGAGCCGTTCCTGTGGGCCGCCCTGTTCCGGTCGCGGTGAGACAGGGCGACGCGAAAGTGAGGAGCCGTCGCCCCGGTGCGGTGGCTAGGCTCCGGCCATGTCGTCTTACGTGCGGCCGTCGCTGCCGCGGCAGGTGTTCCGGGACGCGTCGGGGGCGGACGGCAGGGTGGTGCGGCTGGTGCCGGCGCGGGGTGACGGTGCGCCGTTGCGGCTCACGTTCACCGACTACCCCGGGGTGGATGTGCGCGCCGGGGTCTGGGGTGGTTTCGCCCATCCGGGGTGCGGGTGCGACGCCTGCGACGAGGGCGTGGAGGAGCTGGTCGAGGAGCTGGAGCGGGTGGTGCTCGCCGTGGCCGCCGGAAGGTTCCAGGAGGAGTACCGGGCCGGCAGCGACACGCCGGTTCGCTACCGCATCGGCGTGGCCCAGGACGGGGACTACCGGGCCGGTGCCTCGTCCGCCGAGGGGGTGTCGCCGGCCAGGTTGGCCGAGGGACGGCGGCGGTTGCGCGTGTTGCCGGCCGGCTGGGCGCCCTGGCCGGCGGCCGGCTGACGCGCCGCCCGCCCGCTGTGCCCCCCGCGCGCCGGGGGGCTCACGGGGCGCGCTGCCCGCGCACCACGTGAACCCCCTCGGTGTGTTTGTGACCCCCCTTGTGAACGTTCCGAATTGGACCACTTACCCGCTCCACTGAGCGTATGAGGGCTTCGCTTGGCTCATGGAGGGGGTTCACGATGACGGCGCCGTCACCGGACGCGAGAGAGCTGCCCATGCCGACCGCTCGGCCGGTGCCGCTGGAACCCGCCGCGTTCTCCACCGCCTATCGGTTCCGGTCCGTCGCGCTGCTCGCCGACGCCCAGGACACGCCGCCGGTCGCCCGCCGCATGGCGCGGGAGACCCTGGACGACTGGGAGTTGCCCTGGCTGGTCGACGACGTGGTGCTGTGCGTCTCGGAGTTGGTGGGGAACGCCGTGCGGCACGTCACCGGCCGCCGCAGGATCGGGCTGACGCTGCGGCACTGGCCGCGCTGGCTGTTCGTGGAGGTCACCGACGAGGACCCGGCGCCGCCGCGGCTGCCGTCCGGCGACCCCAACGGGCTCGACCTGTTACCCGAGCACGGGCGGGGGCTGTTCATCGTGCAGAGCCTGGCGGACGCGACGTGGTGGGCGCCGCGCGACGCCGGGGGGAAGAGCGTGTTCTGCCGGTTCGACGCCAGCGCGGGGCACGGTGCGGTGTGATGGTGTCGCGGTTCGCGGACTGGCTGCTGTCGCCTGACCCGTACGGGGGCCCGCCGATCTACGCGACGGAGTGCACCACCTGTGACGAGGCGTCCTCGGGCGCCGAGTCCCGGGAGGACCCGGAGGTGTGGTGCCTCCGCCACGCGGCCCGCACCGGCCACACGGGGTTCCGTTCGACCGTGACGACGTTCCTGCGGGCCACCCCGCGCAGCGGTCTCAGCAGCGGGCCGGCTTGAGCCAGGAGCACTCCAGGTCCGCTCCTTCGGCGACGGGAGCCGTCGTCGTGGCCGCCGGGCCGCCCGAGGTGGCCAGTGCCGTGACGACGGTGTCCTCGATGTCCTTGGGGGACGCGCTCAGATACCCGTTGAGCAGGATGCTGAACACCAGCTCCCGGCCGTCCGCCGTCGTCACATAGCCCGAGAGGCCGGTCGCGCCGGTCAACGAGCCGGTCTTGGCACGTACGTTGCCGGCCGCCGCCGTGCCGCACATCCGGGAGCGCAGCGTGCCGCCGACCATCCGGTCCGCCGCGCAGGCCACCGGCAGCGCCTCGTACCACGGCCCGAACCAGGGCTCGGCGCGCACCTCGGTGAGCAGGGTGGCGAGTTCGGCGGCCGGGATCACGTTCATCCGCGACAGCCCGGAACCGTCCACCTGCCGGTAGTCGCCGGTGTCCAGGCCGAGTTCGGCCGCGTACCGCTGGACCGCCGCCAGGCCGGCCGACCAGGTGCCGCGGCCCGCCGTCGCCACGCCGAGGGTCTTCACCAGCACCTCGGCGTGCATGTTGTTGGACAACTTCAGGAAGGGCACGAGGAGTTCCGACAGCGGCATGGACTCGTGGGCGGCGAGCGGCGCGGCGTCCCCCGGGGTCGTCCGGCCGAGGATCGTGTCGCCGGTGACGCGGACGCCGTGCGCCGCGAGCGCGTCGGCGAAGACGGCGGCGGCGTGCGCGGTGGGGTCGGCGACGGCGACCCAGGCGGTGGTGGGCTGGGCGCCGAGCGGGATCCGGCCGCTGACGACCACCGCGTCCGAGCCGTGCGGCCGGCCGACGGACAGGGTGTCGGGCTCGCCGGCGGCCACCGTGATGGCGCGGTTGTCCACCGGCACGTGGTCGCCGGCCGGGGTGAGAGTGACGCGCGGCGGGTCGCCGACGGCGGCGCCGGGGGCGGCCGAGACGTATACGGTTCCGGCGTCGTAGTCGGTGTCGGGGGCGACGGTCAGCGCCGAGACGCCGGCCGAGTAGTAGTCGCCCTCGCCGTCCCAGGACCAGGCGCGGCCGAGCCGGACGGAGTCGAAGCGGGTGTCGTCGGCGACCAGGTCGCCGCGGATCCTGGTGATGCCGCGAGCCGCGATCCCGGCGGCGAGGGCGTCGTAGTCCTCGGCCAGCATCGTGGGGTCGCCCGAGCCGCGCAGATACAGGTCGCCGCGCAGCTCACCGCCGTGGACCCGGCCGGCGCCGACGGCCTCCGTGCGGTAGCGGAAGTCGGGGCCGAGGATCTCCATGGCGGCGGCCGAGGTGAGCAGCTTGGTGTTGGACGCCGGCATCAACCGGTCGTCGCCGCCGCGCTCGTAGAGCGTGTCGCCGGTGGCCGCGTCCCGGACGACGACGGACGCCCGGGCGCCGTCGAGTCGGGCATCGGCCAGGGCGCGGTCCAGCGCCTCGGCGAAGTCGGGGGTGGCGGCGTCCTGTTCGGCGCCGGCGGGAGCGGACCAGGCCAGGGTGGTGGCGGCCAGCAGCAGGCCGGCGCCGAGGGCACCAAGCCGTCTGAGCGAGGGGGTTGGTCGCGTCATGGCGCCGAGGATGACGGAAGATTCCTTCCCTGTAAGGCGCGTTGGCGGAAAGTCACATTCCGGAAACGTGCGCGCGGGGTGGGGTGTGTTCGATTCGTGTAACCGCCACGCGTTGCCCGCCCGTGCGCGGGGAATCCGGTGAAGGTGCCGGTCAACGGGCCTTTGGCGCGGCAGAATCCGGGGCATGCCCTGGAACCGGGGCCGCACCGGGAGGACCAGATGCCACAGCCGAACACGCCGACCGCGACCGCGCCTCCGGGACAGGCCGTCGTCCCGCCGCGGCTGCGCGTCGAGCACGGGCGGGTGGTGCGGGCGTCGGTGCCGCCGCTGGTGCCGCCGGTCGAACAGGGCAGCTTCGCCGACGTGCCGTACGTCAACGCCTACGAGGCGCCCGACGACGTCGCGTTCAGCCGCCGGCACGGCGACGGCAGCTGGTACGACGTCACCTGCGCCCAGTTCGCGACCGAGGTCACGGCCGTCGCCAAGGGCCTGATCGCGCACGGGCTGCGGCCCGGCGACCGGCTCGCCATCATGTCCCGGCCGCGCTACGAGTGGACGCTGCTCGACTTCGCCGCCTGGGCCGCGGGACTCATCACCGTGCCGATCTACCCCGGCAGTTCGCCGCAGCAGGTGCGATGGATCCTGCGGGACGCGGGGGTGCGGGCGTGCGCCGTCGAGGGCGGCGAGGAGGCGCGGACCGTCACCGCGGTCCGGCACGAGCTGCCGACGCTCGACCACGTGTGGCAGCTGACCGCCATCTCGACCCGCGAGGGCGGCGTCCTCGGGCCCATCTCGGCCCCGGGACGCAGCCTGCCGGAGGCGGTCGTCGCCGAGCGGCGCGCGCTGCTCGCGCCCTGGCTCGCGGCCACCATCGTCTACACCTCGGGCACCACGGGACAGCCCAGGGGCTGCGTCCTCACCCACGGCAACCTCTTCGCCGAGGTCGACAACGCCATCGCGCTGCTCTACCCGGTCTTCCGGCGGCTGACGGACGAGCCGCCCGCCACGCTGCTGTTCCTGCCGCTCGCCCACGTGCTCGGTCGGCTGGCCGCGATCGGCTGCGTGCGCGCCCGGGTGCGGCTCGGGCACGCGCCGAGCACCAACACCGACGACCTGCTCGCCGACCTCGCCGCCTTCCGGCCGACGTTCCTCTTCGCCATCCCCCACCTGCTGGAGAAGATCTTCAACAGCGGCCGGGCGCGGGCGGAGAAGCTGGGCCGTGGCGCGGCCTTCGACCGGGCGGCCCGCATCGCCCGCCGCTACGGCGCGGCCGCCGAGGCGCAGCAGCACGGCATGGCGCAGGGCCCGGGGATGGGGCTGCGGGCGGCCCGCTCGCTGTACGACCCGCTGGTCTACCGGCGCATCAGGGCCGCGCTCGGCGGGCACGTGCGGCACGTGGTGTGCGGCGGCTCGCCGCTCGGGCGCCGGCTCGGCGCGTTCTTCGAGGGCGCCGGCATCTCGATCTACGAGGGCTGGGGCCTCACCGAGACCACGGCCGCCGCCACCGTCACCCCGCCGAACGCGCAGCGGCTCGGCACGGTCGGCTGGCCGGTGCCGGGCACGGAGGTCCGCGTCGCGCGGGACGGCGAGGTGCTGGTGCGCGGCGGGCAGGTGTTCAGCGGCTACTGGGACGCGGAGCGGCGCGAGGTGGCGCCGGCCACGGACAGCGAGGGCTGGCTGGCCACCGGCGACCTCGGCTCGTTCGACGACGAGGGCTACCTGACCATCACCGGCCGGAAGAAGGACCTCATCATCACGGCCACCGGCGAGACGGTTGCACCGGCGCCGCTGGAGGACGCGCTGCGGGCCCACCCGCTGGTCAGCCAGTGCGTGGTGGTCGGCGACGACCGCCCCCACCTGGTCGCGCTGATCACCCTGGACCAGGACGGGCTCGCGCACTGGCAGCAGGTGATGGAACGCCGGCAGCTCACGGCGGCCGAGCTGGTCTCCGACCCGGAGCTCCGGCGCCACCTGCGGCGGGCGGTGGACGACGCCAACGCGGACTCCCCCGGCGGGGTGCCGATCCGTGACTTCCTGGTGCTGCCACGCGACTTCACGATCGCGTCCGGCCACGTGACGCCTTCGCTGAAGATCCGGCGGGAGGCGATCCTGCGGGATTTCGCGGGCGCGATCGAGCGGCTCTACGGGGACGCTGCCGCTGGGGCGAGCCGGCCGGAGTAGCCACCGGTTGCCGCGGCGGCGCTTCGCGCCGGCTTGTCCCCCCACCCACCCGCCCTCTCCGCGCTGCGCGCGGTGGCGCCTGCGGCGCCGGCAGCCCGGCGCTGTGCGCGGTTTTCCCCCACCCGCCCGCCCTTGTTCGCGCTGCGCGCGGTGGCGCCTGCGGCGCCGGCAGCCCGGCGCTGTGCGCTGGTTTTCCCCCACCCGCCCGCCCTTGTTCGCGCTGCGCGCGGTGGCGCCTGCGGC
>NZ_JBHXFJ010000084.1:0-28200 GCF_042722465.1 Streptomyces sp. NPDC127098 | reverse complement strand
CGCCGGCGGAAATGGTGGTGATGGGCTCGGTGTACGGGCCCGGGGCCGGGGGCGGGCGGCCGCCTGCACAGGGGGCGGTGGCCGGCGGCGCGGCGCTGCTGTGCGCCGGCGGGCTGGCGCGGGCGCTGCCCGCGGCGCTCGGCGTGCCCGGGACGACCGCCGCGTTCGTGCTGCTCGCCGTCGCGCTGGCCGCCGTGCCGCTGGCGGCCCGGCTGCGCCCGGCGCCGGTGTCCCTGGGCGTGGAGTGCGCCGGGTACGCGGTCGCCGGATGGGCGCTGGTCAGCGCGGCGGCGAGCCGCGGCACGCTGTCGGCGGTGCTGGCGGGCTGCGCGGTGGGCGCGGCCGGGGTGGCGCTGCGCGCCGACCGGCGGCCGGCCTCGTACGCGGCGGCCGGGCTGCTGGTGCTCTCGGTCTGGGTGCGGCTGGCGGCCTGGGAGGTGACGGTCCCCGAGGCGTACACCGCGCCGGTGGCGTTGGCGTTCCTCGGCGTGGGGGCGTTGCGGCGGCTTGGCGCCCCGGGGATCCCGTCGTGGCGGGCGTACGGGTTCGGCCTCGGGGCCTCGCTGCTGCCCAGCCTGTGGGCGCTGACGGACGACCCGGGCTGGGTCAGGTCGCTGCTGCTCGGCGGCTGGGCGCTGGCGGTGACGCTGGCGGGCGGGCGGTGGCGGCTCCGGGCGCCGCTGCTGCTGGGCGGCGGCACGCTGGCGCTGGTCGCCGGCCGCGAACTGGCGCCCTATGTGGTCCAGGTGGCCGGTGTGGTGCCGCGCTGGGTGCCGCTGGCGCTGGCCGGGGCGCTGCTGCTGACGGTGGGCGCCACCTACGAGCGGCGACTGCGTGACGCCCGCTCGCTCAGGACCGCCTGGCAGCGGCTGGGTTGACGAGGGTCGCCCGGGTGGCCGACCGCGCGTTCCGGGGTGGAACCGGCACCCGTCCGGTGGCCGCTGCCGTGGTGGCGGCCGGTCTCGCGCTCTACCCGGGGTACCGGCCGTGGCTCGCGTTCTTCCCCGGCCGTCGCGAGCGGCTCACCGGCCGGCGCGGGGCTTCGGCGTGGGGTGGGGCGGCCAGGGGCCGAGGGCGGGCAGGCCACGCGCCGCCGTGGGCGGGACGGCGGGGGCGCGCCCGGCCAGCCAGGCCGCCAGGTCGCGCACCCGTCCGCTGATCAGCCTGGTCGGCTCTTCGTCCCCGACTGTCCACTCGCGCGGCACGTCGTCGGCGCGGAGCCGGGTGCCCGCCGGCAGCCGGCCGAGCAGGAAGTCGACGGCGTGTGCGGCCAACTCCTCGGGCCAGTCGTCGGGTCGCACGCCGAGGTCCAGGTCGACCGCGTGGATCCAGGTCTCGCGCCAGCGGGCGAAGACCGTCGTGCCGATGGAGCCGTTGCGGAAGGTGACGGGGCGTGACCAGTCCGCTTCGCCGAGTCGGTCCCACACCGCCTCCAACCGGGCGGTCTGGCGGGCGAGTTCGGTCCGGTGCTCGGCGGCGGAACGGCCGGCCGTGGCCGCGATGATCGCGTCGCGCTCGGCCATGCCACCGTCGTAGGTCGGCACGAGTTCGCCGCGCAGCGCGTGCTCGGCGAGGCGGGCGAACATCCGCGCGTTGTCGGTGAGGTGGGCGAGCACGTGGCCGCGCGACCAGCCGGGCAGCGGGGACGGAGCCCGGACCTGCCCGTCGGTGAGCCCGGCGACGAGCGTTTCCAGGGCGCGGTGGCCTTCGCGCACCGCGGTGAGGGGAGGGCGTCGCATGGGTCTTCAGCCTGGGGCGCGACGCTACCGCCGCAGGGCGGCGATCGTCTCGACGGCCAGGTCGAGTTCGGCCTCGGTGTTGTAGTAGTGCGGGGAGAGCCGCACCAGCGGGTGCACGCCCCGGTCCTCGGTGTCGAACTGGGTCTGCTCGGGGTGCGTGGTGGTGACGTTGACGCCCCGTGCGGCGAGGGCGGCGGCCACCTCGGCCGTCGGCACGCCGTCCACCTTCGCCGTGACGATGGCGCAGCGGTGCTCGCCCTGGTCGTGCACGGTGACGCCCGGCAGTTCGGCCAGCCGGTCGCGGAGGGTGGCGCCGAGCGCCAGCGCGCGCTCGCCGATGGCGGCCAGGCCGAGGTCGAGGGCCTGCCGGACGGCCGAGCCGAGGCCGAGGACGGCGGCGTAGTTCTTCTCCCAGGTCTCGAAGCGGGCGGCGCCCTCGTGCCAGGTGAAGCCGCGGCCACCGTCCCAGGTGGCGGAGGCGATCTCGGTGACGAAGGGTTCGAGGCGCTCCGTCGTCTCGGGGCGCACCCACAGGAAGCCGGTGCCGCGTGGGCCGCGCAGGAACTTGCGGCCGGTGCCGGTGAGCAGGTCGCAGCCGATCTCCCGCACGTCGACGGGGAACTGGCCGACCGACTGGGTGGCGTCAAGCAGGAACGGCACGCCGGCGGCCCGCGTGATCCGGCCCACCTCGGCGACCGGGTTGACCAGGCCGCCGCCGGTGGGCACATGGCTGAGACCGACCAGCCTGACGCGCTCGTCCATCAGCTCGGCGAGCGCCGCCACGTCCAGCTGCCCGCTGGCGTCGTTGGGCACGACGACGACCTCCACGCCGGCGCGGCGCGCGAGTTGGAGGTACGCCAGCACGTTGCTGCCGTACTCGGCACGGCCGGTCAGGATCCGGTCGCCGGGCCGGAAGGAGAGGGCGAGGGAGTAGAAGGCGGCCTGCCAGGCGCGCGTGGAGTTGTCGAACAGGGCGATCTCCGCCGGCCGGCCGCCCACCAGCTCGGCGAGGTCGGCGTACACCCGCTCGATCCGGTCCCGCTCCTGGTCGGCGGCCTCGTAGCCGCCGATCTCCGCCTCCAGCTCCAGGTGCGCGGTCATCGTCCGCAGCGTCCAGGTGGAGAGGAGTCCGGCGCCGGCGTTGTTCAGATGGGTCCGGCGCCCGACGCCGGGGGTCGCCTGCCGCAGTGCCTCGATGTCCATGGCCTCCACGCTGACCGCCCTCCTCCCGACAGTAAAGTGAATCTTTCCGGGGTTCACCCGTCAGAGAATCTGATGAATGGAGTGGCGCGTCCGTGTACAACCTGCGCCGGCTCGAGATCCTGCGGGAGCTGCGGCACCGCGGCACGCTGGCGGCCGTCGCCGCCGCCCTCTCCTACAGCCCGTCGGCCGTCTCCCAGCAGCTGTCCCAGCTGGAGCGGGAGGTCGGCGCGCCGCTGCTCGAGCCGCACGGCCGCCGGGTGCGGCTGACGCCCCAGGCCGAGATCCTGGTCGCCCACACCGAGGCGGTGCTGCGGCGTCTCGACCGGGCGGCGGCCGACATCGCCGCCTCGCTCGCCGAGGTGACGGGCTCGCTGCGGATCGCCGGCTTCCAGACCGCCGCGCTGGCGCTGCTGCCGCCCGCGCTGACCTGGCTGCGCGAGACCCACCCGGGCGTGCGGCTGACGTTCACCCAGGCCGAGCCGGACACGGCGCTGCCCGCGCTGCTCGCCAGGGACTGCGACCTGGTCGTCGACGAGGTCTTCCCCGGCCGGCCACAGGCCCGGGCCGCGGAGGTCGAGCACCGGACGCTGTGGCGCGACCCGATGCGTCTCGCCACCCGGGAGCCGGCGGAGCTCGCGGCGCTCGCCGGGCGGCCGTGGGCGATGGAGCCGGTGGGCACGCCGGCGCGGGAGTGGACGACGGCGGTGTGCCGGGAGGCCGGCTTCGAGCCGGACGTCGCGTTCGAGAGCGCCGACATGCTGGTGCACGCGGAACTGGTGGCGGCGGGGCACGCGGCGGCGTTCCTGCCTGACCTGCTCTGGTACGATCGCCGGCCGCCGGTCGCGCTGCGCCACCTGGCGGCCGACCACCACCGTGACGTGCTGGTCACCGTACGCTCCGGCGCGGCCGAACACCCCCTCGTCCAGGCCGTGCTGGCCGCGCTGACGGCCGCGGCGGACGCCGCGAGGACGGCCGTGCGCCACCACCTACCCCGACCGGCCCCAGGCCCCCGGCTAGCCTCCTGAGTCGGAGGTTCGTCAGTCCGTGACGGGGGCCGACAACCTGCTTCGGCCCTCAGGTTCTCACCACACTTTGCGTGAGCGCGCGTCGACGACCAGGTCGGGGTCGGGAACCCGTCGCTTGGCAGCGACGGTGGCAAGCATCTGTTGCGAGAAGTGGAAACCGAAGTCTTCGGCAACGAGCTTGCGCCAGGGGCGCGACACGATGTTATGGGTTGCCCAGCGGGCGAACCGCGGGCGCCTCATGATGTCGCCCGCGATCGCCCACGCCTTCGGCAGGAGCTCCTCACGCGGAAGCACGTCGCTGACGAGCCCGTAGTCGAGTGCTTTCCGCGCGGGGATGGAGCGGCCACTGTAGATGTCGTAGGCCGCCCGCTTCGTGCCCATCAGGTGCTGCAGGGCGAGCGAGAGTCCGTCTCCCGGCGCGGTGCCCGCCATGAAGTGCGGGTCCATGAAGTCCGCGTCTTCCGCGGCCAGGGTGATGTCGCAGAGCAGCGCGAACTCGGTGTGGATTCCGGGACCGTTTACCGCCGCGATCGTCGGGATGTCGAGGTTGTTGACGAAGTTCTCGATCAGCTTCCACGCATCGATGGTCTGCTGGAAGATGTAGTCGGGCTCCTCGTCGACGATGGGCCGCGGCCACGTCTCCTCGGGGTCGCCTCGGAACCAGGTCTCGCCGGTGCCGGTCAGGATGAGGACATGGTTGTCGGGGTCGTTGCCCACGTCCTGCCACACCCGGTTCCACGCGTTGTGGGCAGCCCAGTTGTGGATGTACGGACCGCCGTCAGTGTGGAGCCGAAGCTCGATGACGCCGTTCTCCCTGCGCATCTTGAAGAATGCGGCGTACTTCTCTGAGTACTCCTCAAACGCGGTCGGTGAAACGTGGCCTTCCCACCGGGGATCCGACATGGTCGCCAAGGTCGTCCTCCTTCGTCAACGCCGGGATGCCGACGCTCTCGTACTCACGCGAAGATCATTACTCCGCGAGGAGGCGACCTGACCGGCAACGCAGGAAAAGCCCTCAGAAGGCGACCGCGGTGAAGTTTGACGGCACGCGGGCGCGCCCCGCTGCCGCAACTCGGCCAGCGTCACGCGTCACGAGCTCCGCGCCGCGCTCAAAGGGCACCGCACGGGAACAACCGCATGCCCGTCGGAACATCAACCTTTTCTCATAACATAGAGTCACATCTTATGAGTGATGCGGACGAGAGTCGCCGGGACTACGACCTCGATGAGCTCGATCGGCGGCTCATCCATGCCCTCCAGATCAACCCGCGAGCACGCTGGGCCGCGCTGGCGCCGATCATCGGGGTCGACGCGGTCACGCTCGCCCGGCGCTGGGAACGCATCGTCGAGGCTGGCATCGCATGGGTGTCCGGACATCCAGGACCGGAGCTGAGAGGGCCGTCGGCGATAGTGGAAATCGAAGCCCACCCCGCCGCCACGCTCGGTCTCGCACAGGAGATCTCGGCGGACAGTGAGGCGTTCACGGTGGACCTCACGGCCGGGGGACGCGAGATGCTCGTGCTGGTGGCCACATCCAGCATGGATGCGCTGACGGAGTACCTGATGACGCGGGTACCGGCACTTGACGGGATTCGCGCGACCCGGGCCCACCTGTTCACGTCCCCCTTCGTGGACGGAGGTCAGTGGCGTCTTCGCTCCCTGTCAGCCGAGGAGATCGCGGCGGTGGAGCGGACCATCGAGGTCACGCGATCCCCGAGGAGCCGCGTCGACCCTCAGCTGGAGGACCAACTCCTGCGCCTCCTGGGACCGGATGGCAGGGCGACGGTGGCTCTCCTGGCGAGGACCGTCGGCGTGGGCCAACGTCGGGTGCGGGACGCGGTTGCGGCCATGACCGCGCAAGGGCGGTTGGACACCCGCCTGGACATGGCAAAAGCCCAATCAGGCAAGCCGGTTCACGCGTGGTACTTCCTCCGTGTCCCTGCCGCGCTCGTGCAGCGCGTCGGGTCGGTGCTCACGCGTATCGGCGAGATCCGCCTCGCGGTTTCAACTGTCGGACAGTACAACCTCATCCTCGCCGTGTGGTTGCAGACGCTGGCTGACGTGCAGCGGCTCGAGGCCGTTCTCGAGGAGAAACTTCCCGGCGTCACCATCGCCGACCGTTCCGTCGTGCTGCGCACGGTCAAGAAGGAAGGACACCGCCTCGACACCCGTGGGCACGCCACTGGCGAATTCAGCCCTCTGCTGACCAACATGCCTCAGCCAAAGCCGTCTTTCGAGTGAAATCCTGCAGCAGGCCGGGACCATTACCCGCGCGGACTACCGTCCTGCGTCATGACCGCTTCGACAACACCTGTCGGTGTCTTCGCCCCTGGCGCAGTCGAGCATTCGTGAATTGAGGAGCAATGGCAATCCGCACAGTCTTCAGGAATGGGACCGTCTTCGACGGGACCTCAGCAGGCATAGCAGACCTCGTTATCGAAGGCCGTCACGTCGTCGATGTCGGGACCGATCTGGACGGTGATCACGTTGTGGACTGCTCGGGAAAGTCGGTCCTCCCCGGGCTGTTCGACTGCCACGTGCACGTGATGACCAGAGACTTCGACCTCGCCCGCGCCGAGCAACAAGCCTTCTCCCTGCAGTACTACGAAGCAAAGCGCAACCTGTCGCTCCTGCTCGACCAAGGCATCACCTCAGCCCGAGATGCCGCAGGCGCGGACCTGGGGGTGAAGCAGGCGATCGCACAGGAACTCATCGAGGGGCCGCGACTGCAGATCGCCATTTCGATGCTGTCCCAAACGGGCGGGCACGGCGATGTCCGTCTTCCCTCCGGAGGTCATCGATCGATCCCGATGATGACGGCACACCCCGGACGTCCCGACCCGATCGTCGACGGCCCGGACGGAGTACGGCGAGGAGTTCGTGAAGTGCTGCGCGCGGGGGCCGACGCGGTCAAGATCGCCACCACCGGCGGAGTCATGTCTCCGGGCGACAACCCGCGCCACGCCCAGTTTCGCGCCGACGAACTAGCGGTGATCGTCGCCGAGGCCGCCGCGGCCGACACCTACGTGTTCGCCCACGCGCAGGGGACCGAGGGAATCAAGGCGGCCTTGCGGGCCGGCGTGCGTTCCGTCGAACACGGCTACTACCTCGACGACGAAGCGATCGACCTCATGCTCGAGCGTGGCGCCTGGCTCGTTCCCACGCTGTCAGCGACACGCGCCATCGTTGACGCCGCTGACAGCGGTATACCGATCCCGGAAGAGAACGCCAACCTCGCCCGTGAGGCGGTCGAAGCCCATCAGGCGAGCTTCGCTCTCGCCGTCCAAACGGGAGTGAAGATCGCCATGGGGACCGACAGCCCGCCCTACTGGAGCCCGGCAGCGAGCAACCTCGGAGAACTCGCTCTGATGGTGAACTCCTCGTCGATGTCCGCGCTGGATGCCTGGCGCGCCACGACGTCGAGCTCCGCCGAACTCCTTCGATTCGACACCGCTGGAAGGTTGGCACCCGGCAAGCTCGCGGACGTGGTCGTCATCGCGGGCGATCTGTCCGATCTCGACGACCTTCGCGGCCGGGTCCGTCAGGTGTGGCTCGACGGCACGCAGGTGCGGTGACGCGTTGTGCGCATGCCCTCGATCAAGCCCAGCGAACCAGGTCCTGTCCGGGCGATCTTCGAGGATCAGCCCGCGGCGTCAGACGCGGTGCATCGCAAGGCACCGGATCGCAGCTCATACTTGGCCGTATTCGCGCGATTCGGTAACGCAGCGAGGTGCCGTGTATGGCGTCGCGGGCCCGAAGAAGATCGCCCGGACAGGGCCCAACTGACGAGCAGCGCCGGCTCGACGATCACGTCCGACACCTCATGGCGGGGTTGTCCGCACCTTTTACCTCGACGGATCCTGACGGCGCGCTGATCGGCCCGTTCCCGGTGATGCTCCGCTTTCCCGGGCTCGCCCGCCCCCTGCTGGAGTGGTTCACGGCCGGCACCGGTGCCTCGGTCCTGCCCGCCCGGGTGCGCGAGGTCGCGATTCTCACCACGGGGTCGCGGTATGCCGCGGCCCACGAGCTGTACTCGCACTCCCGGGTCGCGCTCGCCGTCGGTCTGCCGGAGGACGTCATCGAGGGCCTGGTCGCGGGGCAGCGCCCGGCAGGCATGACGGTCGAGGAAACGGTCGCTCACGATGTGGCCGCCCGGCTGCACAGCGGCGCTCCTCTGCCGGGCGCGCTCTACCGAGCCGGGGTCCGCGCCTTCGGCGACTCCGGTATGGCTGAACTCGTCTTCCTCGTCGCGCAGTACGCCGCCGTCTCCGCGATCCTCAACGCGTACGACGTGCCGCTGCCGCCCGACGGCGACTGACGCCGCGTCAGCGAGCCCTGGGACAGCCGGCCCGCGCTCTTCACGGCGGATGGCGGGGGCCCGCCGGGCGTCCGGATCCGGGGATCCTGGGCTTGACGCACCGGCGACGCACATGATCGACCGGACAAGTCCTAGCCGACGGGCTCCGCCGCGCCCCGCGGCAGCGGCAACGGCAGGCGCGCGCTGACGCGGAAGCCGGGAGCCGCCTCGCGGTTGGCGGCGGTGAGCTCGCCGCCGAGCGCGCGGGCCCGGGCGGCCATCCCCGCGATGCCGCTGCCGAGCGCGCCCGCGTCGGAGGCGCCGGCGCCGTCGTCCTCGACGCGCAGCCGCAACTCGCCGGGACCGTACGCGAGATGCACCTCGGCCGTGCTGGCACCGGCGTGCCGGGTCACGTTGGTCAGCGACTCCTGGACGATCCGGTAGGCGGCCAGCGAGATCTGCGCCGGCACCACCGGCGGCTCGCCCTCCGTCGTGACCCGCACCCGCAGGCCCCCCACCGAGGCCCGCTCGGCGAGCTCCGCGATCCGTTCGAGCCCCGCGGGCGCCGGCTCGGTCGGCGCGGCCTCGTCGACCTGCCTCAACACCCCGAGCGTGGCCCGTAGTTCGCGCAGCGCCTCCTTGCTGGTGTCCCGCACGAACTCCAGCGCCGTCACCAACTCGGCCGTCTGCCCCGGGCGTTTGGCGCTGCGGTGCAGGGCGGCCGCCGACTGGACGTTGATCAGCGAGATGTTGTGGCCCAGCACGTCGTGCAGCTCGCGGGCTATCCGCAGCCGCTCCTCGGTCGCCGACTGCCGCGCCCGGCCGTCCCGCTCCCGCTCGGCGGCCAGCATCCGCTGCTCGACCTCCTGCTGGTAGGCGGAGCGCACCCGCATCGCGTGCCCCAGCGCGATCAGGCTCACCACCCAGCCGCTGAGCATCAGCAGGGCCACGTTGTCCACGTGCCGCACCCCGTCCTCCGCCAGCGTCTCGCCGTACGTGACGAACAGCACGGCGATCGCGGCCAGCGTGACGGCGGCGGCCAGCTGGCCGGCCCTGGCCACCGTGTACAGGGCGGCGACCAGGGCGATCATCGGCGTCGCGCCGTCGGCGGAGGACAGCGGGTAGTAGCCGAGGCAGGCCAGCAGGGCGCCGGCGGCCACCGCCACCGGCCACCGGTGCCGCACCCCGAAGGCGGCCCAGCAGGCGGTGCGCAGCGCGATGTCGCCGCCCAGCGCGAGCGGGCCCAGGTCCAGGTCACGGAAGAACAGCGCGCCGGTCTCCACCAGCAGCACCACGCCGAGCAACGCCATGAGCACGTCCACCCGGAACCACGGCTCGGCCGCGCCGGGGGACCTGCGGGGGAATGTGAGGGCCATGCCGGCCAGAGTACGTAGGCTTGGGCCAAGCAGCGCGGTTCCGCTCCCGCCTGCGGTTTCGACCGAGGAGGCGTCCCCATGACCGGCCCCGCACCGGAGAGCAACGAGCCCGCGCACGACCCCGAGGTGCTCCAGCTCGCCGCCAAGGTCTTCGACCTGGCCCGGGAGGGCGACACCGACACCGTCGCCGCCTACGTGGACGCGGGGGTGCCGGCGAACCTCAGCAACGACAGGGGCGACACGCTGCTGATGCTCGCCGCGTACCACGGCCATGCCGACACGGTGCGGGCCCTGCTCGAACGTGGCGCCGACGCGACCCGGGTCAACGACCGCGGCCAGACCCCGATCGCCGGTGCCGTCTTCAAGGGCGAGATCGACGTCGTCCGCACCCTCCTGGACGCGGGCGCCGACCCCTCGGCCGGCCAGCCCTCCGCCATCGACACGGCCCGCATGTTCGGCCGCACTGAGCTGCTGCGGCTCTTCGGCACGGAATAGCCCGCGGCGCGAGGCCACCCGCGGCCACCGGCCGCGCCACGCGGTGCCTGCCGCCCGGCCAGGACCGCGCCTACGGCGCGGAGCGCGCGGGGTGGGGGCCGTAGACGCCGCGGCGGAGGAGGGATTCGGCCGGGCCGGGGGCGTCGGGGCGGCGGCGTTCGTGAAAGTCCGCGGCGAGGACCGTGGTCAGCCAGACGGCGCAGGCGAACAGCGCCATCGTCGCGCTCGACAGGTGCGCGCCGAGGCCGATGCCCCAGGCGGCGAGGACGGGCGCGAAGAGGAGGGAGTGGGCGAGGTAGCCGGAGAGCGAGCGTCTGCCGAGCGCGGCCACGGCCCGCGTCGCTCGGCCGGGACGGCGCAGGCGCCCGGCGAGGAGCGCGAAGACCGCCACGTAGCCGAGGCCGGCGAACGGGCCCGTGGCCTCGGATATCAGCCGGAGCGAGCCGCCCTCCGAGATCGCGTCCGCCGGCACCCGCACGGCCCCGACGTGGGCCAGCGCCCCGGGGAGGCCGCCGAGCCAGCCGACGGTGATGCCGACGACCGCCGTCCACCGCAGCAGCCGCCGACGGGGCGCCGGCTCCTCCAGCACCCGCCGGCGCGCCGCCCAGAACCCCAGCAGCATCACCAGGAACATCGGCGCCGCGAGGAAGCCGCCGGCCAGCGTGACGAACGCCCAGGTCGTCAGCCGGGTGCCGGCCGCGGCCAGCGGGTCGTCCTCGCCGGCGGCGTACACCACGGTGGTGGGTTCGGTCGGGGCGTCCCCGAGCCGTCCGAGGTCGCCGGCCGCGACGGCGGTCACCGCCGGCCACGCCGAAAGCAGCACGAGGGCGAGGGCCACGGCGGCCCCGACCAGCACGGTCCGGTCGCCGCGGCGGACGAACAGCCAGCCGAGCAGCAGGCTCGCCACCCCGTAGGCGCCGGTGATGTCGCCGGCCATCAGGAATGCCGCGTGCGCGAAGCCGATCACGATCAGCCACAGGCCGCGGCGCCGCAGCAGCCGGACGGCGTCGCGCGGCGTGGCGCCGCGGGCCGTCTGCCGGAGGTAGAGCTGCGTCATGCCGTAGCCGAAGAGGAAGGCGAACAGCGGGTATACCCGCAGGTCGAGGCAGGTGATCATCACGAACTGCACCACCCGGTCGGCCGGTGATCCCTCGTCGGGGTGCCAGCCGGACGCGCCGTGGTGGGCGGCGTACAGGTGGAAACCGGTGTTGGAGAGGCAGATGAGCAACAGCATGACGCCGCGCGCCAGATCGGGCGCCAGCGCCCGCTCCGCAGCCCGCACGGGCCCGCGGGCCACCGACTGACTTCCCATGCGGGTGACGCTAGGAGCGGCGGCGGACGGCGGGTATCGGTCACCGGGCCCGCCGTTCGACGACCAAAGTCGCCGCGCGGCGGGGGTGCTGTCGGCCGAAGGTTGACGGCGGCCCGCCTCAGCCGCCAGGCGGCAGTCCGTAGAGGCGGCGCGCGTTGCCGCCGCCCAGCAGCCCCGCGACCCTGGCCGCGTCGGCGGGCGCCCAGGAGCCGTCCTTGACCCAGCCGTCCAGGAGTTCGCCGAGCCCCGCGGTGAAGGAGCGGGAGCCCACCAGGTAGAGCTCGGGCAGCCCGTAGGCGTCGGTCGAGAACAGCAGCTTGCCGAACGGCGTCAGCTCCAGCGCCTCGGCGAGCACCGCCCGCGACCTGGCTCCGGTGTGACCGAGGGTGAGGCCGACGTCGGCGTAGACGTGTGGGTGGACGGCGGCCAGGTAGCCGGCGCCCCGGTGGTAGGGGTAGCAGTGCAGCAGCACCAGGCGGCAGCCGGTCGGGCGGACCGACCGGACGAAGTCGCTGAGCAGCAGCGGATCGGCGTCGGGCAGCCGCAGGTCGGGGTCGCCGAAGCCGGTGTGGATCTGGAGCGGGAGGCCGCTCTCGGCCGCCGACCACAGCAGGTGGCGCAGCAGTACGGGGTCGGTGAGCCGGCCGCCGGGCCGGCGGTCGGCGAGCCAGTGGCCGGCGGCGGCGCGGAGTTCGGCGCCGGTCGGCGGGGTCGGGTCGAGGGCGAGGCCGTACCGGTAGGCGGCGATGGACTTGAACGCGACGGCGGTGCGCGCGGCCTCGGCGACGGCCTCGGCGAGCCGGTCGGGGAACGCGGCGGCGTCGGGGTCCCGGTCGGCCACCGCCTCGGCCAGCGTCTCCAGACGGACGATCTCGTGCGCGGGCGCCCCGGCGGCCTCGGCGAGCTCGGCCGGGGTGAGGAGGTCGCCGGGGAGGCCGGTGTCGACCAGCAGGGTGCTGAGGCCGGCGGCGCGCAGCAGCCGGCGGGTGACCTCGGGGGTGCCGAGTTCGCGGCGCCGCGCGAGGTAGTCGTCCGGCGGGCAGTTGGCGGGGAGGTCGAGGACGGGGGCGCACCAGCGGCGGACGGCGAAGCCGAGTTGGCTGTCGAAGTGGCTGGTGCCGGGCGCGGGCGGCGCGTCGGACTCGGTGAGCAGCGAGCCGAAGTGCGCGGTGTCGACGGGGCCCTGGCGCAGGACGCCGTGGCAGTGCTGGTCGACGAGGTCCATGCGGTCAGCGGTGTCCGTCATCAGTACCGCTCCCTGGTGGCGGCGGCGATCTGCTCCGGCGTGGACGTGGCGAACAGCGCGACCTCGCCCTGCCGGACGGCGAGGATCGCGCCGTACAGCTCCTCGCCGAGCGCGGTGCGCAGCACGGTCGAGGCCTCCAGGTGGTCGAGGGCGGCCGGCAGCGACTCGGGCAGCCGGGGTGGCGGGGCGACGCGGCGTTCCGCCGGGTCGCCGACGACCGGCTGCGGCAGGGTGAGCCCGTCGGCGGCCCCGGCGAGGCCGGCGGCGATGACGGCGCCGGTCACCAGGTACGGGTTGGCCGCCCCGTCGAAGCACTTGACCTCGGCGTTGGCGGCGTCCTGGTCGTCGGGCGCGCCGGTGACGAAGCGGACGGCGGCCTCGCGGTTCTCCAGGCCCCAGCACTGGAAGGCGCCGGCCCACACGGAGGGCCGCAGCCGCAGGTAGCTGGCGGGGCTGGGGGCGCCGATGGCCAGCAGCGCGGGCAGTTCGCGCAGCACGCCGGCGAGGAACGCCTCGCAGATGGCGCTCATGCCGTACGGGCCGTCGCCGTCGCGGCAGGCGTTCTTGCCGCCGCGCCAGAGGCTGAGGTGCAGGTGGCGGCCGTTGCCGAGGCTCACGGTGTCGACGACGGGCGCGAAGGAGGCGGCGAGGCCGTGCCGGTGGGAGACGGCGCGCACGGTCTCGCGGACCAGCACGGCGTCGTCGGCGGCGGTGACGGGGTCGGCGGGCCTGGCGGAGATCTCGAACTGTCCTGGCGAGTACTCGGGGTGGAGTTGGAGCAGCGGCAGCCCCTGGGCGGCGAACGCCTCGGCGAGGTCGCGGACGTAGTCGGAGGACTCGACGAGCCGGCTCATGCCGTAGGCGGGTCCGGCGCCACCGGCCGGCACCCGCGTCTCCCCGGAATCACCCGGACGTGTGACGACCCATTCGGTCTCGAAGCCCATCCGCACTTCCAGGCCGTGCTCGGCGAGCGCCCGCTCGGCCTGCCGGCGGGCGAACCGCCGCTGGCAGGCCGCGTAGGGGGCGCGGGTCTGCTCGTAGCGGTCGGCGGGCGCCCAGGCCCAGCCGGGCTGGGCGGCGAGCACGGTGAGCCGGTCGAGGTCGGGGACGAGCCGCAGGTCGCCGTCCGGGCCGCCGATCCTGGGGCTGCTGGTGATGGAGTCGTCGACGAGGAAGACGTCGAAGACGGGCGACATGCCGACGCCGCGCCGCACGGCCTCCACGAGCCGGCCCACCGGCACGGCCTTGACGCGGGTGAGCCCGGCGTTGTCGACCCAGGTGAGGGCGACGGCGCTGACCTTGGCGGCGCTGAGGCGCTGCATGAGCTGCTGTTCCGGCTCCATGCGCGCACCTTGCCGGTCGTCGGGAGCTCGGCGCAACCGGCCCACCACGGCGTGTCACGGCAGGGCGGGGCCCGAGAGGTAGGTGCCGTTCTCGTCGTAGGGCCAGGCGTTGGCGACGCAGCCGTCCAGGCCCTTGATCTGCTGCATCATCGCGGGGGCCGGCGCGCCGGGCTCGGAGCAGCCCTCGTGGCCGTGCCCGAGGTAGTGGCCGACCTCGTGGTTGACGATCAGCGCCCGGTACTCCTCGACGGGGCCGGGGAACTGCGGCGAACCCTCCACCCAGCGGCGGAGGTTGACGACGACGGTCTGGGCGACGCTGCAGTTGACCTCGCCTCGGGTGTCGAGGCCGTACTGGCCGCAGATGGCGTCGACGGTGCCCGGGGTGGCGATCTGGACGACGAAGTCGGCGGGGCCGTCCCCGACCAGCTGGAAGCCGGTGTCGCCCTCGGCGGTCCAGCCGCGTGGGTCGGCGAGGATGACCTGGACCTCGGCGGCGGCCTCGTCCGGGTCGAGCTCGATGCCGTCCTCGACCTCCAGGCGGTAGGTGAGGACGGCGTCGCCGCCGACCGGTTCGCCGCCGCCCCCGGCGACGCGGAAGGTGCCGGGCCCGGTCTCGGGGACGGGTATCTCCTCGTCCTCGTTCTCGTTCTCGTCCTCTGTCGGTTCGATTTCGATGTCGAGTTCGGGCTCCGGATCCGGCTCGGGTTCGGGCTCGGGCTCGGGCGTGGGTTCGGACGCGGCGGGCGCCTCGGTGGCCGGCGACTCGGCGCCGGCGTGCGTCTCGGCCAGCACGTCGTCCCGCATCACGATCCGCAGCGTCACCACCGCGACGCCGAGCACGACGATCAGCGTGGCGCCCCTGAGGAGGCGGGCCGCGCGGCCGGGGCGTCTACGGCGTCGCGCGCCCCGTCCCGACGGATGGGCACGACGGGCTCGGGTGCCCATGGTGGTTCCTCTCTGGTGGTACTTGTGATGCTGCTGTGGCGCCCGTGCGCAGATGCCAGGTTATGACGCCATCGATTGCGCCAACTCAGCGCCCTCCAGGAGGAGTTCACGGGCGTCCTGGCTCTCGGCCACGGCCGTCAGGTCCGCGACGTCCACGGGCAGCGCCCCCTCCTCCCCCGAGTCGGCGGCCACCGCGACCGTGGCCTCGGTGCCGCTGTAGGGGAAGACCACCCGCAGCCCGGCGGCCGACTGGCCGTCCGGCGTGGTCCGGACGGCGGCCGGGGTGCCGCCGGAGAGCTGGAGTTCGGTGCAGGTCTCGGTCGATTCGCTCGCCTCGCAGCGCCAGGCGTCCGGGTCGGCGTCGGGGGTGGCCGAGAAGGTGATCTGGTACGCGGCGTCCGAGCCCGTCACGCCCCGGTAGCGGGCGATGTCGTAGTCCGTCGCCGAGACGGCGCCCACGCCCGGCAGCAGCTCGCTGAGCAGCGCGGACACACGCGCGCGGTAGTCCACGGCGCGGGCGTGCGACTCGGGGTTGTCCTGGCTCGGGACCGGGGTGGACACGGTCGGCCCCGGCAGCCCCGGCTCGGTCGCGGTCGACGCCGGTGGCTCGGCCACCATGTCGTCGTCCCCCGGCGGCACGAAGCCGACCGCCAGGACGGTGGCGAGCGCGGCGGCCGCGACGCCGCCGCCGGCCGTGGCCAGCCGGGCCCGCGCCCGGCGGCGGCGCCCCAGCAGGAGCGCTCCGGGCACCAGGTCGACGGGGGGCGCCAGGCCGCCGACCGCATGTTCCATCGCCCGCCTGAGCTCCGGCTCCTCGGCGTGGAAGTAGTGCACGGTCGTCCCCTTCGTCATCAGTTCTGTCGTTCGTCGTTCGTCGTGCGGCGCGTTTTCAGGGTGGCCTCAGCGGTCCGGCTCGGCACCGAGGCTCGCGTAGAAGTCGGCGTACGGCTCGGCGCGCAGCTCGACGCCGTCGAGGCGGGTGCGCAGCAGCGCGAGCGAGCGGGAGCAGGTGCTCCTGACCGTGGACTGGCTGCACCGCATGAGGCCGGCCACGGTCGCCACGCTCAGGTCCTCCCAGTAGCGGAGGATGAGCATCGCCCGTGCCCTGGGCGGCAGTTCACCGAGCGCGGCGAGCAGCGTGACGCGCAACGCCGGGTCGCCTGGCGCGGTGGGGTTGTCCTGGACGGCGTGCGCGCGCCGGCTGAGCAGTCCCCTCCGCTGCTCAGCCAGGAAAGTGCGGGTCAGCACCGTGCGGGCGTAGGCGTCGATGTTGTCTGCGCGCATCGCCCGTGGCCAGTAACGCAACAGCCGCACCAGGGTGTTCTGGACGAGATCCTGCGCCCGGTGGGTGTCGCCGCACAGCAGCACGGCCGTGCGGTAGAGCCGGCTCTGACGGGCGCGCGCGTACTCCTCGAACTCCTGGTCGTAGCCCATCCACTCTCCGTCTTCGAAGCGCGGTGCCCTTCCCGCGACTGTCACCCTGTTCGAGTCGCCGAGGGCGACAGAAGGCTGAGTAACGATCGCATAACGCACCGACGCCCGCGCACCCCCCTAGGTTTGGGGAGCGCACGGGCGCCTCGCACGAACGTCGACCGCAAGACCGCAAGACCGCAAGGCCGCAAGGCCGCAAGGTCCGGAACAGGCCGCAGGGCCAGGAAGCCGCCAGGCCGTGAGGCCCCGGGGCCCGCGCTCGCTCCAGCGCCTGGGGCCCGGGGCCAGGGCCCCGGGGCCCGGAAGCCACGGGGTCCGAGGATCAAAGCGCCGAGGCCGAAGCTCCCCGGCTCGGGCCGACCGCGCGGCCCGCACGATCGGTGCTGCGGTCCTTCGGACCGGTAGGCCGGCAGGTCAGACAGGCTCGACGACCGGCCTGTCCTCGTCGGCGCGCGCGTCGGTCGGCCCGTCGTCCGGGCCGCCGCGCAGCGGGACCTCCTCGACGAACAGCGCCAGCACGAACGCCGCCACCGCGATCACCCCGCCGACCAGAAAGGCGAGCTGGGTGCCGGAGGCCACCGCGTGCTCGTACACCTCGCGCACCTGGTCGGGCAGCGCGGCCAGGCTCGCCCCGTCAAGCGCCGCCGACCCCAGATCGGCGCCGCCGCCCGCCGCCCCGCTGGCGGCGGCCATCTCGTCGTTCACCCGGGAGGTGAACAGCGCGCCCATGATGGCGACGCCGAACGAGCTGCCCACGGTGCGGAAGAGGGTGGAGGTGGAGGAGGCCACGCCCATGTCCTTCAGCTCCACGCTGTTCTGCGCGACCAGCATCGTGGTCTGCATCAGGAAGCCCATGCCGGCGCCGAGCACCGCCATGAAGAGGCCCGACGTCAGCCGGCTGGTGCCGGTGTCCATCGTGGAGAGCAGCAGCAGCCCGACCACCATCAGCGCGCCACCGGCGATCGGGAACATCCGGTAGCGGCCGGTCTTCGTGGTGGCGCGGCCGGCGATCATGGACACCGCCATCATCGACAGCAGCATCGGGAGGAGCTGGAGTCCGGAGTTGGTGGCCGAGGCGCCCTGCACGGCCTGCTGGAACAGCGGCAGGTAGAGCGTGGCGCCGAACATCACGAATCCGACGAGGAAGCCGATCGCCGCCATCAGCGTGAAGTTGCGGCTGCGGAAGATGTGCAGTGGCATTATCGGCTCGGCGACCCTCGTCTGCGACCAGACGAAGGTGACCAGCGAGAGAGCGCCGAGGACGGCGAGGCCGACGATCTGCGCGGAGCCCCAGTCGTACTCGGTGCCGCCCCAGGTGGTGACGAGCACGATCGAGGTGATGCCGACCACGAGCAGCACGGCGCCGAGGTAGTCGATGCGGTGCGGGGAGCGCCGCTTGGGCAGGTGCAGCACCAGAGCCAGCATGACCAGGACCGCGCCGCCGAGCGGCAGGTTGATGTAGAAGGTCCAGCGCCAGCCGAGGTGGTCGGTGATCAGGCCGCCGAGCGAGGGGCCGCCGATCATCGCCAGGGCCATGACGCCGGCCATCATGCCCTGGTACCGGCCGCGTTCGCGGGGCGGCACCAGGTCCCCGATGATCGCCATCACGCCGACGAGCAACCCGCCGGCGCCCAGGCCCTGTACGGCCCGGAAGGCGATCAGCTGGCCCATGTCCTGGGCGAGTCCGGAGAGCGCCGAGCCGGCGAGGAAGATGACGATGGAGGTCAGGAAGGAGCCCTTCCTGCCGTACATGTCGCCGATCTTGCCCCAGATCGGCGTGGCGGCGGCCGTGGCCAGCGTGTAGGCCGTGACCACCCAGGACAGATGCTCGGTGCCGCCGAGCTCGCCCACGATGGTGGGCATGGCGGTGCCGATGATCATGTTGTCCAGCATCGCGAGCATGATCGCGATCACCAGGGCCAGGACGACCGGCGTCAGGTTGCGCTGCGCCGCCCCCTCGACCTGCCCCTGACCTTCGGCCCGTTCCTGGGACACGATGACTTCCCCTTCTCCCTTACTTGCCGCCCGGCAAGTTGAGTACCCTGGAGACGGTAGAGCGGCTACTTGCCGGCCGTCAAGTAAGTAATGAGTAAAGTGGGAGCACAAGGATGAGCGGCACGCGCCCTGCACGTCGGTCCGACACCCGACAGCGCATCCAGGAGGTCGCCCTGGAGCTGTTCGCCGAACAGGGCTACGAGAAGACCTCGCTGCGCGAGATCGCCGAGCGTCTCGATGTCACCAAGGCCGCGCTCTACTACCACTTCAAGACCAAGGAAGACATCATCAGCAGCATCTTCGAGGACCTGACCAGGCCCGTCGACGAGTTGGTCAGCTGGGCCCAGGGGCAGCCCGCGACGCTGGAGACCAAGCGCGAGGTGCTGCGCCGTTACGGCGCGAACCTGGCCGCCGCCCAGCCGCTCTTCCGCTTCATGCACGAGAACCAGGCCACCCTGCGCGACCTCACCATCCGCGACGCCCTCAAGGAACGCATGGGCCACCTGCTCGGCCTGCTGGTCCCCGAGGACGCCCCGCTCCCGGCCCGCCTCCGGGCCACCACCGCCTTCATGAGCCTGCACGCCGCGGTCTTCGCCCTCAGCGCCTTCGACGGCCCCGACACCACGCTCGACGAGCGACTCACCGCGGCACTGGAGATCGCCGACGAGCTGATCGCCTCGGCCCACACCCTCACGACGGCCTGACCCACCCACCGGCCGCCGGCGCGCCCCCTCCCCCGCTTTGAGCGCCCCACGCCGCGCCTAGGATCGGCTCGTGGCGGGGAACCCGGTGTCGTTGCGGAGGATCGAGTTCGCCGACTGGCGTGACGTGCATTCGTGGGCGCGCCTCCCCGAGACCTGCCGTTTCCAGACCTGGGGACCCAACACCGAGGAGGAGACACGCGCTTTCGTGCGCGGGGCGGTCGAGGCGTGGGCCCGCGTGCCCCAGCGGAGGTTCGCCTTCACAGCCCACCGAGCGGCTGCCGTGGTGGGCATGGGAGAGCTGCGCATCCGCAGTTCCGCGCAGCGTCAGGGCGAGATCTCCTACGTCGTGCACCCGAACGCCTGGGGAGCGGGCATTGGCACGGCGATCGGGACAGGACTGCTCCGGCACGGGTTCGAGGCGTTGAGCCTGCACCGCGTCTACGCGACCTGTGATCCGCGGAACGTCGCCTCGGCCCGGGTGCTGAGCAAGCTCGGCATGAGGTGGGAGGGACGGCACCGTCACACCGCTCTGATCCGGGACGGGTGGAGGGACTCGGAGACGTTCGGCATCCTTGAGGGTGAGTGGGCTCACCTCGGGTGATCGAGCGACACCCGGCTCCACCCGGCTCCCCATGAGCGCCCACGGCACTGCGGCCCCGGCCGAGCTGGCCCGGGGATGTCATGTGGTCCACACAGCCTGGTTCTTCGAGCACGACCAACCGCGGGGTCTCTCCGCGAGGTGCTTGGTTTTCCCAAGCACCTCGCGGAGAACAGCCAGGCAGAGCGGCGCGTCCGGCTACTCGGCCCCGACGGCCCGGAGCTCGTCGAACGGCACCTGCCACTCGTGGCCACCGCCGAGCGGACGCACGAACGCGGGCCGCCTCACGACCCGGTCGCCGTCACGGCCGCGCTCGATCAATCCGTCCATCAGCCTGCCTCGACGGCCGGCCCCGTCCTCGACCACCGTCCCCTTGGGAAACGGCAGGCCGCGCGCCCACTCCAGCCGCACGGGGCTGTTGCACGTCACCCCCCATCACCGCGCTTCCGCCCTCAGCAACGCCGCCTGGCGCACCAGCAGTTACAGCAGCGGAAATGGCCAGTGCGTCGAGGTGGCGGACGGCATCGCCGCCCTCGTTCCCGTGCGGGACAGCAAGTCTCCCGACGGGCCGGCCCTCATCGTCCAGGCCGCCGGCTGGACTTCGTTCCTCGCCACCGTCAAGGCGCGGGACCTCCGCGCCGAACGGCGCACCCGCCTGGGTCGGCGGCGCCCCGCGCGTGGGCCGGTTCAGGCGGCGAGGTGCCAGGAGATCGTCGCGTCGTTCGCGACCAGCGCCGCCAGCACCGCCAGGTCGGCGACGCCGAGGGCCAGACCGGCGGCGGCGCGGCCGCGCCGCCCCGTGCCGCCGGTCAGCGCCAGCGTCGCGAGCACCAGTGCCAGCGGGCCGAGCACGAGGTTGAACACCAGCAGGCCGACGAGGCCCGAGACGAACGACCACAGGGCCATCGAGTCGGCGGTCTCGACGTCCCGCGCCGCCGCGCGGGCGCTCATCGCCGCTCCTCCGCCCCGGCGCGGCGCCGCTCCCGCAGGGCAAGCGCCACCAGGTAGCAGCCGATGGCGGCGCCCACGACGAGGGACGCGGTGGGCGGGATGTGCGCCGCGGTGCCCAGCAGGACACCGAAGACGGCGACCGCCACGACGAGGAAGAGCATCCGACCCACCAACCTACTCGCGGTAACCTACCACCAGTAGGGTACCGCGAGTAGGTTACCGGCGGTAGGGTCGCCGGGTGACGACCAGGCGGCAGCGCACCCGCATGCCGCGCGCCGAGCGCGCGGCGCAGATCCTCGACATCGCCGAGCAGTTGTTCTGCGAGCGCGGCTACGCGCTCGCCACCATGGACGAGTTGGCCGAGCGCGCCGGGGTGTCCAAGCCGGTGATCTACGACCACTTCGCCTCCAAGGAACGGCTGCTGCTCACCCTCCTGGCCCGCGCCCGCGCCGAACTCCTCGACGCCACCGTCCGCTCCCTGGCCGGCCACGCCGAGCCGCGCGAGGCGCTGCGCGCCGCGCTGCTCGCGTTCTTCCGCTTCATCGACGACCACCGCGCCAGCTGGTCGGCGCTCAACCGCGAGTCCGCGCTGCTGTCCGGCGACGCGGGCCGCGAGGTCGAGGCGCTGCGCGCCCAACAGGCCGACGTGATCGCCGACTTCCTGCACGGCGGCGGCCTGGCGGCCGACCCGGCGACGGCCGCCGCCCACGCCCAGATCGTCATCGGCGCCGGCGAACGCCTCGCCCTCTGGCAGGAAGGCCACCCAGAGCTGACCGCCGAGGCCGCCACGGACCGGATGCTGGCCGTGCTCTGGCACGGCCTCGGCACGGCCGCCGGCTCCGGGGCCTGAGCGTCGACCCACGCCACGGCGAGCACGGCCGGGCACCCCGCGTCACGGAACGGCGCGGACCAGCACCAGTGAGCCGTCGTACGTCGGTTGCCGCCGTAGCGCGCCGAACCGCTCGTCCCAGCGCCCGGTTTCGAGGTCGTGCCGCAGCCGCGCCACGTACTCCTCGGCCAGGGCCGGCTCGACGAAGGACCAGGCCGAGCAGGCCTGCCGGGCGCCCGGTTCGAGGAGGCGTTCCGGGCGGCCGTAGTACGCCTCGTTGAAGCCGTCGACGCAGTCCAGCGGGATCGGGACCGGCTCCACGGTGGCCTGTCCGCCGAGGAGTTCGGCGATCCGGCGCGGCGCCGGGTAGCGCCGCGCCTCGGCGTCCAGGACGGCGGGCGCGTACTCGTACAGCCAGAAGTCGCGCACCAGCGCCGGGTCGCAGGTCAGCACGGCCACCGGACCGCGCGTCACCCGCCGCA
Source organism: Streptomyces sp. NPDC127098 (assembly GCF_042722465.1). Taxonomy (NCBI): domain Bacteria; kingdom Bacillati; phylum Actinomycetota; class Actinomycetes; order Kitasatosporales; family Streptomycetaceae; genus Streptomyces; species Streptomyces sp. NPDC127098. Next base: position 6,229 of record NZ_JBHXFJ010000084.1, on the reverse strand, counting down.
GCTCCCGCAGCCCGGCCGCCAGGTCGCTCCACTGGTGCACGCTGAAGGTGGTCATCGCGGCGTCGAACGCCCGGTCGGGGAACGGCAGTTCCTCCGCGGTGGCGGCCACGGCCGGCGCGCGGTGCGCGGGCCGCTGGTCCCGCATCGTGCGCGACGGCTCGACGGGCGTGACCTGCCGGTCCGTGGACTCGTAGGAGCCGGCGCCCGCGCCGACGTTGACGACGGTCACGGCGTCGCCGAGGGCCCGCTCGATGGCGGCCGCGATGCGCGGGTCCGGCCGCCGGTAGCCGGCGTAGCCTGTGCCGATCGTCCCGTAGTCCGCGTCCCCCGCGCTGCCGTCCCCTGTTTGTTCAGTCATGGAACAAATCTAGCGCCGTCGCGATCGGGGGCGCGGTCCCGCTCAGCTGCCGGATGAGGGGCGGGAGCCCGCGACTCGCCGGTGGGCTCGCCGGGCACCGGTTCCCGTCCGGCGAGCCGACGCCGGTCCGGCGCTTCCGGCGCGCCCCCGACCACCGCCGGCTCCGCTCCGCCGTGCCGACGCCGGACGGCCCGGCCGCCAAGACCTGAGGCAGCGAGCCCGCCGGCCACCACCAGCACGCCGCCGACCGCGTCCAGCAGGTAGTGGTTGGCGGTGGCCATGATGACGACCGTGGTCAGCAGCGGGTAGGCGAAGCCGGCGACCCGCAGCCAGCGGTAGGGGGCGTGCCGCCACAGCATCACCGCGCACCACAGGGACCAGCCCACGTGCAGCGACGGCATGGCCGCGTACGGGTTGGTGATGCCGGTGAGATGGCCGTAGCGCGGGTCGTCCAGGTCCTGGACGCCGTTGGCCGTGTCGATGTAGCCGAGGCCCGGCATCAGCCGGGGCGGGGCGAGCGGGTAGAGCCAGAAGCCGACGAGGCCGAGCAGCGTGGTGAACGCGAGCGCCCGGCGGCCGGCCCGGTAGGCGGCGGGGTGGCGGACCAGCAGCCAGCCGAGGATGGTCAGCGGCACCGCGAAGTGGAAGGTGGCGTAGGCGAAGTCCATCGCGTCGGCCAGCCAACCCACGCCCGCCACGGCGTGGTTGAGCCCGTGCTCGATGTCGGCCCGGAGCGCGCGTTCGAGGTCGAGGACCTGGTGGCCGTGCGCCTCGGCCGCCTCCCGGTCGCCCCTGGCCTGGGAGCGCACCCAGGAGTAGCAGAAGTAACCGACCCGGATCAGCAGCAGTTCGAGCAGCAGGTTGGGCCGGCCGGCCTCGCCGGCCCGCACCGGCCGCTCCCACCGTGGCGAGGTGCGCGGCAGGAAGCGGACGAGGCAGGCCGCCGCGAGGGCGGCGAGCAGCGGCACGTTCTCGCCGACCGGGGCCAGCCAGGCCAGCTTCGGCACCAGCGCGCCGCCGTCCAGGACCAGCGCGAGCACCAGCAGCACCGGCCACACCGGGCGGTCGGCGGTGCGCCGCCCGACCCGGCCGGCGAGCGCCGCGACCAGCCACAGCTGGCCGAACGCCCAGGGGGCCGGCGTGGCGGCGAGCCCGGCGCAGCCCAGCACGGCGGCGGCGAGCAACGGCTGGTCGTCGCGCGCGAAGCGGACCGCGCGGCGCAGCGCGAGGACGCAGACGGCCCCGGCGAGCGGCAGCAGGAGCGCCACCTCGGCCGGGCCGTGCGCCCCGAGGCGGAGCAACGCGCCGTGCAGCGACTGGTTGGCGAGCACCCCCGCCGCGACGTCGGACGCCCAGGGGGCGCCCGTGCCGGCCACCAGGGAGAGCCCGCCGCCGACGAGGAACGCGCCCCCGGCGGCCCGAGCCGGGGCGCGCCGCCCGGTCAGCCACAGCAGCGCGCAGAACAGCAGCAGCGCCGGCTGGAACACGGCGCCGAGGCCGATCAGCACGCCGCCGCGCCGGCCGCCCCAGAGCCAGCCGGCCAGCACCGCCACGACGGGCAGCGGCCCCGGGCCGCCGCCGTCCCACGCCTCCCACAGCGGGCGCGCGGCGGCGAGCAGCGACAGCACCGCCGGCGCCACCCACCGCCCGGTGAACGGCAGGGCAAGCGCCACCAGCAGCCCGAAGGCGAGGAGCAGGACAGGCGTGCCAACCAACTCGCCGACGGAGTCCACCCGTTGGTCGGCGGTCCGGGCCACGACGCGCCAGGCCGTCGCCGCGCCCGCCACCGCCCACCACAGGCCGGGGACCAGCCGGTCCGGCCACCGCCGCCGTACGTTGCCGCTCTCGGTCACCCGCCACCCCTGTGCCCTGGCCCGCCGGTGTCGGCGGGACGAACAATCCGATGACGGAAAGCTACCGCTTGACTACTCGACCGCGGGGGCGAACGGCGCACGCCGGCCGGCGAACACCCGCTCGGCGAAGCGCTCGCCGATCCGGCGGTGGGTGGCGGCGTCCGGGTGGAGCCCGTCGGGCAGCGGCAGTTCGGCGAAGTCGGCCGCGCCGTACAGCTCCCGGCCGTCGAGGTGGTGCAGCCGCGGGTCCTCGGCCGCGCGCCGCTCCACGATCCCGGCCAGCTCGTCCCTGATGACGCCGAGCGTCAGCTTCCCCGCGGCGCGCTCGGCGGGGTCGCCGGTGGCAATGAACCGCACCTGGCCGGCGGCGAGCGCGTCGGGGTCGAAGGCGCAGGGGCCCGGGGTCTCCTCGTGGATCGGGCAGTGGATGGGCGAGACGACGAGCAGCGGCGTGTCGGGGTGGCCCTCGCGGATCGTGTCGAGGAAGCCGTGGACGGCGGGGCCGAAGGCGCGCAGCCGCATCAGGTCGGCGTTGACGATGTTGATGCCGATCTTGACGCTGATCAGGTCGGCCGGGGTGTCCCGGATCGCCCGGGCCGTGAAGGGGTCGAGCAGGGCGCCGCCGCCGAAGCCGAGGTTGACCAGCTCCACGCCACCGCGCGCGGCGGCGATCGCCGGCCAGGTGGTGGTGGGGCTCGCGGCGTCCGAGCCGTGGCTGATGGAGCTGCCGTGGTGCACCCACACGGGCCGCCCACGCGCCGGTGTCGGCTCCACGGGGGCGTCGGTGCGCAGCGCCACCAGCTCGGTGGTCTCGTTGTGCGGCAGCCAGATCTCGACGTCCTTGACGCGGTCCGGCAGGCCGGCGAATCGGAGGGTGGCCACCGGCCCCTGCTCTCTCGTGGTGGCCCCGGTGGCCAGGTCGACGGTGAGCACGTCCCCGCCGGTGGCGGTGGCCCGCCCGGCCGGCTCGCCGTCGACCAGCAGCTCGTAGACGCCGTCCGGGCGGGGCGGGGCGCCGGGGTAGACCCGCCTGGTGGGCAGCGTGTCCAGCTCGACGGCGGTGGCGCGGGTGGTGAACGCCAGCCGCACGCCGGACGGTTGGGACTCGGTCATCGCGAGCTGGGCGTCGGCGCACTGCGCGCGGGCCCTGGCGGGCAGCCGGTGCGGCAGCAGGCCGCGCCCGGTCCGCTCCAGGTCGAGGGCGCCGCGCAGCAGCTCGGCGGTAATGGGGGTGGTGAGGGTGGTGAGGGGTGTGTCGTTCATGTCGATCGTCAGTCGTCCGTGGGTGGGGTGGCGGGCCAGTTCCGCAGGGTGGCGTCGAGGGCGTCGAGGATCCGGGACCAGCTCTCCCCCGGGTCCGGCGCGCTGTGACCGAACCCGCCGGCGAGCTCCAGGCTGACGTAGCCGTGGAAGACGCTGCCGAGCATCCGGACGGCGTGCGTCTGCTCCGGCTCGGGCAGCTCGTAGCCGCGGAGGATCGCCCGCGTCATCCGCGCGTGCCTTGGTCCCGCGCTGGCGGCCGCCTCGGCCGGTTCGAGCCGGAGCCTGGCGGCCGCGTAGCGGCCCGGGTGTTCCCGGGCGTAGTCGCGGTAGACGTTGGCGAACGCCGCCAGCGCGTCCTTCCCCGACCGCCCGGCGAGGGCCTCGGCGGCCCGGTCGGCGAGCTCGTCGAGCGCGAGCAGCGCGATCCTGACCCGGAGATCCCGGGAGCTCTTCACGTGCGAGTAGAGGCTGGCGACCTTGACGTCGAACCGCCGGGCCAGCGCGGAGACGGTCACCTGCTCGAACCCGACCTCGTCGGCCAGCTCCGCCCCGGCCCGCGCCAGCCGCTCACCGGTGAGCCCCACCCGTGCCATATCGCTCCCCCTTTCAGCCTGAAGCTATTATGAGATTACCTAAAGGCTTTAGGCAAGTGGGCGAAGGGCCGCAGCGGTGACGTTCCGCAGGTACGGCACCAGCGTCGCCGCCGTGGCCACCGCGAACACCGCGAAGGCCGGCCGGGTGCCGACCGCCTCCGCGAGCAGGCCCATCAGGGCCGCGCCCAGCGGCATGGCGCCGAAGCTGAAGAGCCGGGCCGCCGCGTTGTAGCGGCCGAGCAGTTCGTCGGGGACGGCCCGCTGGGCGATGGTGCGGGCGTTGACCGACCAGAGCGTGCCGCCCGCACCGCCGAGCAGGGCGCCGACCGCCACCGCCCAGACGCTGCCGGTCAGGGCGGGCAGCGCCATCATCGCGGCGGTGCCGACGAGGTCGGCGAACATCGCCCAGCGGACGCCGAGCAGCCGGTTCACCCGGGTCACGACGAGTGCGCCGGCGAGTCCGCCCACGCCGAGGGCGCTGAGCACGACGCCGTACCGCTCAGGACCGACCCCCATGACCTGCTGGGCGTGGAGCGGCATGAGCGCCAGCCAGCCGCCCCAGCCGGCGGAGAGCACCGCGACGAGCAGCGAGAGCGTGCGCAGCACCCGGTCCCGCCAGAGGAGCCGCAGCCCTTCGACGACGCGGCCGTTGACCGAGCCGGGACCCACGCCCCCGGCGGGCCCCGCGGCGCGGAAGCGCCCGGCGAGCAGGAACAGGGAGAGGGCGGCGACGGCGTACGCGGCGCCCGTGGCCCCGAGCGCGAGGCTGGTGCCGGCGGCCAGCAGCAGCCCGCCGACGAAGGGCCCGGCGAACTCCTGCCCCACGGTCTCGGCCCCCACCATCCAGGCGTTGGCGCGCTCCCGGCCGGCGGCCGGCACGGCGGCCGGGACCAGCGCGGAGGCGGCGGTGGCGGCCAGCACGTCGGCGACCCCGAGGACCACCCCGGCGGCCAGCAGCCGGCCGAGCGTGAGCCCGCCGGCGACGGCGGAGGCGGTGAGGGCGCCCATCGCCGCCAGCCGCATCCCGTTGGCGGCCCACAGCAGCAGCCGCCGGTCGAAGCGGTCGACGAGGACGCCGATGTGCAGGGCGAGGAGCAGCCAGGGCAGCGTGAGGGTCAGCGACACGGCGGTCACCTGGGCGGGCGACTCGGTGAGCTGGGCGGCGAGCAGCGGGAGGGCCGTCTTCAGCACGCCGTCGGCGAGGTTGGTCGCGGCGGTGAAGCCGACCAGGACGGCCGTGTTGCGGCGGCGCGGGTCCGGTGGGCCGGCGACCCCCTCGATCCGCGTTCGCCCGTCCACCTTCACCTTCGTGAGCACGACCGCCCCCTAACCACCTAACGGCTTTACCGGTGAGGAGCACTCTGGCACACCAGGACGCCGCCGACAACCGGCAAAACACTTAGCCGGTAGAGTGGCGAAGGGAACCGCAGGAGGTGCACCGCGATGCTGGAGCCGCCGGCCTCGGCCGTACTGGTCGAGGCGTTCGCCAACACCGTCGACGTGGAGGCGGCGAGCGACGAGTTCGCCACCCCGGACGGGTTGGCCGCCTGGCTGCGGGGCCGGGGCCTGCTCGCCGCCGCGGCGGCCGGGATCACGCCCGAGGCGCACGCGGCCTACCTGGCCCTGCGCGCCGGCATCCGCGAGGAGTTGGGCGCCCACGTCGGCGACACCCCTGACCCGGCGCTGCTCGCCGCCGCCGACCGCGCGCTGGCCGAGCACCCGGTGCTCGTCACGGCACGCGGCCGGCTGACGCCGGCGCCCGGGCTGTCACCGGAGCGCGAACCGCTGGTCGCGCTCGCGATCGCCTGGAGCGAGCTGGTCGCCACCGGCGACGCCGCCCGCCTCAAGCGCTGCGCGGAGCACACCTGCGGGTGGGCGTTCTGGGACGTCTCGAAGAACCGCAGCCGCCGCTGGTGCTCGATGCGGGTGTGCGGCAACCGCAACAAGTCCCGCAGCTACGCCTCCCGCCAGCGCCGCGCGGCCGGCCACGAGGACCCCACGACCGACTGAGCTTGTTCTTTATCCTTTCGGCCGTTGTAGGGCGGTAAGGGTCTTCTCGCGGCGGACGGTTTTGCCCACGTCGTAGCGGGGTGCCCGGCGTCTGTTCGGGGTGCCGGGTGGCCGTCCGGGTCCGGGTCGATTGGGTTTCGGTGCTCTGGCGG